>JAKOMY010000111.1 GCA_022702225.1 Microbacteriaceae bacterium
CCTGGCCGGCGCCGTCACCGGAGGCATCGGCCTCGCCGCATCGGGCAACATCAACCCCGACGGCGCTTTCCCCTCGATGTTCGAGCCCGTGCACGGATCGGCGCCCGACATCGCGGGAACCCAGAAGGCCGACCCCGCGGCCGCGATCCTCTCCGTCGCCCTCCTGCTCGACCACCTCGGGCTGACCGACGAATCCGCCCGCGTCACCCGCGCGGTCGAAGACGACATCGCGAGCCGCGACGGGGTCCGCACCACCGCTCAGATCGGCGACGCCATCGCCGAACGCGTCCAGGCGTAACCTGGACCGATCGGCGAGCATCGCCTCCGGCACTCGAGAAGCTTTGGACAACGAATGACCACCATCGACACCGATCCCGACACCGGACTCGAACCGCTCGAGTTCTCCGTCACGCGCAACCTCGCGGCCAAGAGCACGACCGACCGCGACGCGGTCCTCGCCAATCCCGGCTTCGGGCAGAGCTTCACCGACCATATGGTCGACATCTGCTGGTCGGTCCGCGGCGGCTGGCACCGCCCGCGCGTCTCGCCCTACGGCCCGATCTCGCTCGACCCGGCCGCCGCGGTCCTGCACTACGGCCAGGAGATCTTCGAGGGCATCAAGGCCTATCGCCACGCCGACGGCTCGGTGCATACCTTCCGCCCCGACCAGAACGGGCGCCGCCTGCAGCGCTCCGCGCGACGACTCGCCCTTCCCGAGCTGCCGGTGCCGTACTTCCTGCAGTCGCTGAAAGAGCTCATCGCCGTCGACGGCGCGTGGGTTCCCTCGGGTGAGGACCAGAGCCTGTACCTGCGTCCGTTCATGTTCGCGAAAGAGGCGTTCCTCGGGGTCCGCCCCGCGCACAAGGTCGCCTACTACCTGATCGCCAGCCCCGCGGGCGCGTATTTCAAGGGTGGCGTGAAGCCCGTCTCGATCTGGCTCAGAGAGGACTACTCGCGCGCCGGCAAGGGTGGCACGGGCGCGGCCAAGACCGGCGGCAACTACGCCGCCAGCCTGCTGCCGCAGTCGGAGGCCTACGAGAACGAGTGCGATCAGGTCGTCTTCCTCGACCAAGACCGCAATGTCGAGGAGCTCGGCGGTATGAACGTCGTGTTCGTCTACAAGGACGGCACGATCGTGACCCCGCAGTCCGACTCGATCCTCGAGGGGATCACGCGCGACTCGCTCCTGCAGCTCGCTCGCGACCGCGGTCACCACGTCGTGGGCCGCAACGTCTCGCTGGACGAGTGGCGCCAGGGAGTGGCATCCGGAGACATCGTCGAGGTGTTCGCGTGCGGCACCGCCGCGGTCGTCACCCCGATCGGCGTGCTCAAGGGTCGCGACTTCATCGACGAGCAGCCCACCGGCACGCTCGCGCTCGAACTGCGCGAGGAACTCACGAACATCCAGTACGGCCGCGCCGAAGACAAGCACGGCTGGCTGTACCGCCTCGACGCGTAAGCGTCGCGCGGACGGAGGGGCTCCCGGACACCGGGGGTCCCTCCGTCGTCTCCGCTCACCGTCCGCGACGGCGTGAGGTGGGGCCCTGTACCGGCAAGCGTGTAGAAACGCGCTCCGCGCTCATAAACGCGTGGTGCGCGTGTTTCTGCGCGCGGATCGCGTTTATGCGTGGGTGAGCGGGGCGCGGTGTTGTGCCTGGGGTGGCGGGGCGCGGGGTTGTGCCTGGGGTGGCGGGGCGCGGTGTTGTGCGTGGGGTGGCGGGACGCGGTGTGGTGCCCGAGGTAGCGGGCCCCGGCGCGGTTGTCGTGCGTCGAGCGTGGCGGCGGCGGGGGAGCGGCACCGGGTTCCACGCATAAACGCGATCTGCGACGGGAAACGCGTGGTGCGCGTGTTTCTGAGCGCGGATCGCGTTTATGCGTGGGCGAGCGGCGTCACGCCGGGCGCGCGTGCGGCGGCCGAGCGCGAGTGAGGCCTCGGCGGACCCGGTGCGATGTCGGGGGCCGCGGATAGGCTGGCTCCGTGAAGATCGCTCGATTCAGCTATCAGGATGCCATTCGCTACGGAATCGTCGACGAGGGCGAGCTCGTGGTCCTCGCCGGAGACCCGATGTTCGCCGGGTTCGACACGACGGGCGAGCGCGTGCCTCTGACCGACGTGGTCCTGCTCGCGCCGGTGATCCCGCGTTCGAAGGTCGTCTGCATCGGCAAGAACTACCACGATCACGCCGCGGAGATGGGTGGCGAGGCGCCGGCCGAACCGCTGATGTTCCTCAAGCCGAACACGTCGGTCGTCGGCCCGGACGACGTCATCGTGCGCCCCACGAGCCTGAGCTCGCACACCGACTACGAGGGCGAGCTTGCCGTCGTGATCGGCCGCATCGCGAAGAACGTCCCCGCCGAGCGCGCGAGCGACTACATCTTCGGCTACACGGTCGCCAACGACATCACGGCACGCGATCTGCAGCGCACCGACGGCCAGTGGTCGCGCGCAAAAGGCTTCGACACCTTCTGCCCCGTGGGCCCGGTCATCGAGACCGACCTCGACCTCGACGCAGCCCGGATCACGACGCGCGTCAACGGCGAGGTGCGTCAGCAGGGCCCGGTCTCCGACATGATCCACGGCATCGGCGCGCTCGTCGCCTACGCCTCCGCGGTGTTCACGCTCCTCCCCGGCGACCTCATCCTCACGGGCACGCCGGCCGGCGTCGGTCCGTTCGAAGCGGGCGACACC
>JAKOMY010000133.1 GCA_022702225.1 Microbacteriaceae bacterium
GGTGCTGCGGCGTCTGCGGCATCAGTCGTCGGGCGACCACATCCAGGCCAAGCGTCCCGAGCCGCTGCCCGTCATCACGCTGGCGCCGGGGCGGGATGCCACGGCCTCGGGCGAGACGCGGGTCTGAGCGCCGTGTCGGTCGAGGCCCTCGTCCCCGGAGTCCGCGCGCGCGGATGAGCCGCCCCGCGACCCACCCCCGCCGCCCGCTCACGCGAACGCCGGGGCACCCTCCACCGCCCCCGCGAGCTCTGCAAGCGTGCGGTGACTCAGCACGTCGGCGATCGTCACGGAGACCCCGCGCGCGGCGAGGGCGTGGGTGAACGAGACGAGGTCGATGCTGTCCATTCCGGCGTCGAGGAGGTCGTCGTCGCGGTCGACCGGGTGACCGAGCACGGCTTCGGCGGCCTCAGCGAGAGCGGCCTCCGCGAAAGCCACCTCCGCGAGATCGGCTCGCGCAGAGGTGGTCTCAGCGAGAACGCCCCCCGCAGAGACGGCCGCGGCGGGCTCCAGCGCCTGCAGCGCGCGCGCGTCGAGCTTGCCGTTCGGCGTCAGCGGCAGCGCCTCGACCAGTACCGCGTCGGCGGGGACCATGTACCCCGGCAGCACCGCGGCGAGCTGCGTGCGGAAGGAGGCGGCATCCATGAATCGAGGGAAGGGACCCGGCTCGTCGGTGACGAGGAAAGCCCGCAGCACGGTCCCGCGCCCGCGGGGCCGCGGGAGCACCGCGGCCTCGCGCACCCCGCCGAGGCTGCGCACTGCCGTCGCGACCTCGCCGAGTTCGATGCGGTGCCCGCGGATCTTGACCTGGTCGTCGGAGCGGCCGAGGTACGCGAGTCGTCCGTCGGGTCGCACGCGGACCAGGTCGGCGGTGCGGTACATGCGTCCGCCGTGCCGGAAGGGGTCGGCGACGAAGCGCTCGGCGGTGAGGGCGGCGCGCGCCGCGTACCCGCGCGCGAGCTGCGGGCCGGCGAGGTAGAGCTCGCCGACGGCTCCCACGGGTGTGGGCCGCAGCCGCCGGTCGAGGACGTACGCGCGCATCCCGGCGACCGGTCGACCCAGCACGACCTCGTCGGTCTCGCTCATCACCGCCGACACGGCGTCGACGGTCGTCTCGGTGGGTCCGTAGAAGTTCATCGCGCGCACCGGCGAATCCCCCAGCGTGCGCCACGCCTCGACACCGACCGCCTCTCCCCCGAGTCCCAGCACGCGCAAGCGCTCGTGCACCGGGCTGTCGGCCGGCAGGCACCCGAAAAGCGTGGGCGACAGCTCGATCATCGTGATGCCGCGGCCCAGGATCTCGGCCTCGAGGCTGACCGGATCGCGCATCGTGTCGGCGTCGAGCAGCTCCACCCGGTGTCCCGAGAACAGGGCCAGCAACGGCTGCCACGACGCGTCGAACCCGAACGACCACGCGTGCCCGACGGTGAGCGACCCCGGTGCGGCGCCGGAGTACGCCCGCTCGGCGTGGTCGGCGTGGAGGGCCACGATGCCGCGGTGCGTGGCGACGACACCCTTGGGCTCCCCCGTCGACCCGGAGGTGAAGATCATGTATAGCGCGTCGTCGGGGTGCACCTCGACGACGGGCGGGGCGGCGTCCGCGGGCTCGACCTTCGGCACGTCGTGCCACGGCGAGACGCCGATCACCGCTCGAGGACCGGACAGGCGGCGGATCGCGTCGAGACGACCGGCCGGTAGCGTCGGGTCGAGGTACACCGCGCACGCACCGACCCGGGCGATGCCGAACAGCGCCTCGACCACCTCGATCGAGCGCGGCAGGGCGATGCCGACCACGTCTCCCCCTCCGATCCCCGCGGCGGCGAGTCCGGCGGCGAGGCGGGCCGTGCGATCGTCGAGCTCGCGGTAGGTCCAGGCGCGGGTGCCGTCGGCGAGGGCGATGGCGTCGGGGCCGGATGCCACGGCCCCGGCGAACAGGTCGGGAACGGTGCGGCGGTCTTCGAGCGGGGCGCCCCGGTCGTTCGCCGCGCTCGGGTCGCGGCGAGAGGCGGCGGCATCCATCCCCGCGGTGAGATCGCTGTCGCGCTCGACTCCACACGCGTCGCCGGCCAGCCGCGCCCACGCCGCGCGGTCCACGTGCCGTTCGGCCCGGATGCCGTCGACCGGCGCGGCGGGTCGGGCGATGATCTCGTCCAGCGCGGCCTGCCACAGATCGGCGAGCCCCGACGCAGAGTGCCCGACGAGCTGCTCGGCGCGCACCTCGACATCGACGACGAACCGACCCTCGATCACCGCGGGGGCGACGACGAGCGGGTAGTGCGTGAGGCTGTGCGCTTCGGCGTGGCGGACAGCGGCATCCGGAGCGAACCCGGTGCCGTCGTGACGCGAGACGGGCGCGTTCTGGAAGACGAGCAGGGTGTCGAAGAGCGACCCGGCGCCGGCGGTGCGGGCGATCGCGCGCAGCCCGGGGTGGGCGTGTGCGACGTCGAGGGCGAAGTCGTGCTGCAGCCGCTCGAGCACGGCGGACACGGGAGCGTCGTCGAGGCCGATACGCACCGGCACCGTCGTGATGAACAGCCCCACCATGCTCTCGCTGCCGACGAGCTCGGGGTCGCGGCCCGACACGGTGGTGCCGAAGACGACGTCGTCGCGGTCGGTCAGGCGCGACAGCATCACGGCGGTGGCGAGCTGGGCGAGCGTGTTCAGGGTCACGTCGTGGCTGCGGGCGAACGACAGGAGGCGATCGGTGTCGGATGCCGACCACCCCCGCCGCTCGATCGTGGCGGCGCCGAAGCGGCCGTCGCCGGGCTCGGTCGCACGGTCGGCCAGCTGCAACGGGACGAAGCCGGCGCCGAGACGCGCGCGCCAGTGGTCGAGCGCTGCGGTCATGTCTTTCTGCTGCAGGTGGAGCACCTGATCGCGGAAGGGGCGCACCGCGGGGAGCGCGGCGTCTGCGTAGGCACGCTGGATCTCGTCGATCACGATGCCGAACGACCACCCGTCGAGTGCGATGTGGTGCCCGGTGAGCACGACCTCGTCGCCCGCGTCGGAATGGACGAGGGTCACCCGCAGCAGCGGACCGGTGCGCACGTCGAACCCGCGCCCGCGTTCCTCGTCGGCGATCGTCACGCCGTCGCCGGAGCGTTCCTCGACGGGGATCGTCCCCCGCGCGGGAATGACGTGGACCGGGTGCGGCAGTCCCTCGTCGACGAAGCGCCCGAGCACGACCGGGTGACGCGCAGCGACCGTGTCGACGGCGGAGCGCAAGCGAGCGGCATCCACTCGCCCGTCGAGTTCGAGACGCACCTGGATGACGTACGCGTCGTCGGTCTCGGCGGCCAGGGCCAGCAGCCCGCGCTGCAGCGGGGTGGCCTGGAGGACGTCGGCGATCATCGGCAATCTCCTGTCGAGGCGGGACGCGGGGCACGCGGGGTCACGACGCCCGCGATCATCGGGGGTCCCCCACCAGAGCGGCGAGGAGTTCGGGGCTGAGCCCGGAGGCCGACAGCGGGGTGCTCTCGGTCGCGGTCGCGGCGGTCTCGGCGGGCCGGAGCGCACGCGCGAGCTCGACGAGCACCGGGTGAGCGAACACCTGGCGCGGGGCGGCGGCGAGACCGCGCTCCCGGAGGCGCGCGACGAACGCGATCGATGAGATGCTGTCGCCGCCGAGGGCGAAGAACGACGCCTCGGGCGAGGGATCGGGGATGCCGAGCGCCTCGGCCGCGCACGCGAGGACCGCGTTCAGGGTGGCGATGTCGGGATCGTTTCCCGCGCCCGCGGCGGCGGGAACGGAACCCGCCGCTGCCCCCGCCCCGGGACCGCGGGCGGGCTCGGCATCCGGAGTACTCGAGTCGGTCGGCCGCGCCTCGCCGCGCGGGATCGGGAGGTCGGCGAGGGTCGCGGTTTCGTCGGAGTCGGCCAGCGCGCCGATGACGGCCAGCAGCCGTTCGGCGAGACGGGCGACCGTGCGCGAGTCGAACAGCGCGGTGCGGAACGCGATTCCGCCGCGCAAGCCCTCGGCGTCGTCGATGAACTCGAACGACAACTCGAACTTCGCGTGCGTGCGCTCGGGCTCGGCGATCTCGTAGGCGATCTCGCCGCCCGGGTGCGGGAGCGTGCCGCGCAGCTCTCCCCCGCTGTGCAGCTGCACCATCGTCGTGGCGAGGGGGCTCAGGCCGGTCGAGCGGTCGGGACCGACCGCGAGCACGACGTTCTCGAACGGCACCGTCTCGTGCTCGAGCGCGTCGACGAGGGTCTCGCGCGCCGAGACCACGAGAGCGTCGAGCGACGTGTCGGCCGGAACCCGATGCCGCAGCACGACCGTGTTGGCGAGCATGCCCACCATCTCGGCCGTGCGCTCGTCGCGGCCCGCCACGGGGACGGCGACGAGGACGTCGTCGCTCTCGCCGAGGCGGGCGATCGTGGCGACGACCGCGGCCTCGAGCACCACGAACAGGCTCGAGCGGGTGCGCCGGGCGACGCCGCGCAAGCCCGCGGCGGCTCCGGCGGCGATCGTGAACGCGTGCCACCCGCCGTCGGCCGGGGCGAGGGGATCGGGCGCGCGATCGGCGGCGAGGGGCAGCCCCGCGGGCGCGTCGGCGAGCCGCGCGCGCCAGAACGCCAGGGACGCGTCTGTGTCGGCGCGTTCCGTGACCAGGTCGAGCGGCGAGGGCGCGGGGGTCGACCATGCCGGCGGGCGTCCGGCGGCGCGCGCGTCGTAGGCGGTGGCGAGATCGCGCAACAGGATGCCGGTGGACCACTCGTCGGCGACCAGATGGTGCAGCAGCAGACCCAGCGACCGGCCGTCGTCGGTGTGCACCGCGCGCACCCCGATCTCGCGGTCGAGGTCGAAGCCGCGACGGAGGTCCTCGGCATCCGTCGACCACCAGGCGAGGTCGTCGAGCCGGTGCGTCGGCACCACGCGCTGCCGGGGGGTGCCGTCGACGACATCCACCAGGACGCGCAGCCCCTCGTGGCGCACGAGCACGTCGCGGACGGCTGCGCGGAGCGCGGCGGCATCGGGAGCACTGGTGAAGCGCAGCACGTACGGGATGGCGTAGCCGAGACCGCCGTCGTCGAAGCGGTCGAGGAACCAGATGCCGCGCTGCTGCGGGAGCAGCGCAACCGCGTCGGCGCGCGTGGCCGCACCGGACTCCTCCGTTTCGGCGGAACGCGGCGTACCGGGGGGTGCGGGAGCGTCGGCGCGGGCGGCCCCCGATCTCGCCGTCACGGGCTCACCCGCCACCGCACCGAGCGCCCGCGCGGTGGGGTGGGCGAAGAAGTCGCCGATGCGCAGACCGTCGATACCGCGCGCGCGAAGGGTCGCGATGACGCGGGTGGCCAGCAAGGAGTGTCCGCCGGCGTCGAAGAAGTCGTCGTCGGG
>JAKOMY010000138.1 GCA_022702225.1 Microbacteriaceae bacterium
TGGTCGCCGATCGCGAGTTGGCATCGGCCGTCGACAATCCCGTCGTCACGCTCGACGGACGCGTCGAGTCCAACGGCAACTTCCACGGCGCGCCCGTCGCCTACGTGCTCGACTTCCTCGCCATCGCAGTGGCCGACGTGGCGTCGATGTCGGAGCGCCGCACCGATCGCGCCCTCGATGTCTCGCGCAGCAACGGGCTTCCCCCTTTCCTCGCCGATGAGGTCGGGGTCGACTCGGGCTTGATGATCGCGCAATACGCCGCCGCGGGCATCGTGTCGGAGCTCAAACGTCTCGCCGCCCCCGCGTCGGTCGACTCGATCCCCTCGAGCGCCATGCAGGAAGACCACGTGTCGATGGGCTGGGCCGGCGCCCGCAAGCTCCGCCGGGCGATCGACGGACTCGCTCGGGTGCTCGCGATCGAAGTGCTCACCGGATGCCGTGCCCTCGACCTGCGCGCCCCGCTCCAGCCCGCGCCGGTCACCGGAGCCGTTCGCGACCTCGTCCGCGAGCGCGTGCAGGGCCCCGGTCCCGACCGGTTCGTCTCGCCCGAGATCGAGGCCGTGACCGAGCTCGTCGTCTCGGGAGCGGTGGCTCGCACCGCTCTCGCCGCCGCCCCTCGCGCGTAGAGCGCGATTGTTCCCGCCCCGATCGAAGGAGATCACGCCATGACCGACACGACAGCATCGCCCTCGACGGCCTCCGGCGCCCACGCCTCGGAGCGAGACGCGTCGGCCGTCGTCTCGACCCCCGACGCCGCGACCGCGCCGCGGGCCGCGGCTTCGGCATCCGGCTCCCGCCCTCCGATCCGCGCGCCGCGCGGCGCCCAGCGCACCGCGAAGAGCTGGGGCGCCGAGGCGGCCAAGCGCATGCTCATGAACAACCTCGATCCCGAGGTCGCCGAGCGGCCCGACGACCTCGTCGTCTACGGCGGCACCGGAAAGGCTGCGCGGTCGTGGGCGGCATACGACGCGATCGTGCGCACCCTCGACGAGATCGAGCCCGACGAGACTCTGCTCGTGCAATCGGGCAAGCCCGTCGGCGTCTTCCGCACGCACGAGTGGGCACCGCGCGTGCTCATCGCGAACTCGAACCTCGTGGGCGACTGGGCGACGTGGCCCGAGTTCCGCCGCCTCGAGGAACTCGGGCTGACGATGTACGGACAGATGACCGCGGGCTCGTGGATCTACATCGGCACCCAGGGGATTCTGCAGGGCACGTACGAGACCTTCGCGGCGGTGGCTCGCTCCCTCGGTCGCGAGTCGCTCGCGGGGACCGTGACCCTCACCGCCGGATGCGGCGGGATGGGCGGGGCACAGCCTCTGGCGGTGACGATGAACGGCGGGGCGGTGCTCATCGTCGACGTCGACCGCGCGCGGCTCGACCGACGCGTCGCCCACGGTTACCTCGACGAGGTCGCTCTCGATCTCGACTCCGCGATCGAGCGGGTGACCGCGGCGCGTGAGGCGGGTGAAGCGCTGTCGGTCGGCGTCGAAGGGAACGCGGCCGAGGTCTTCCCGGAGGTGCGGGCCCGCGGCATCCGGATCGACATCGTCACCGACCAGACGAGCGCGCACGACCCCCTGTCGTACCTGCCCGTCGGGACGCCGGTCGACCGGTGGCAGGCCGACGCCGCGCGCGACCCCGAGGATTTCACCCGCCGCTCGCGCGAGAGCATGGCGGCGCACGTGAAGGCGATGGTGGAGTTCCAGGATGCGGGAGCCGCGGTCTTCGACTACGGCAACTCGATCCGCCGCGAGGCCGAGCTCGGCGGGTACGATCGGGCCTTCGCCTTTCCGGGGTTCGTGCCGGCGTACATCCGTCCGCTCTTCGCCGAGGGCAAGGGGCCCTTCCGGTGGGTCGCGCTGTCCGGGGATCCCGAGGACATCGCCAAGACCGACCGCGCGGTGGCCGAGCTCTTCCCCGAAGATGCCGCCCTGCACCGCTGGCTCGAGAAGGCCGGCGAGCAGGTGCACTTCGAGGGGCTGCCGGCGCGGATCTGCTGGCTCGGCTACCAGGAGCGCCACCTCGCGGGGCTGAAGTTCAACGAGATGGTGGCCTCCGGCGAGCTCTCGGGGCCCATCGTGATCGGTCGCGATCACCTCGACGCGGGCTCCGTCGCCTCGCCCTACCGCGAGACCGAGGCGATGGCCGATGGTTCGGATGCAATCGCCGACTGGCCGCTGCTGAACGCCCTGCTCAACACGGCGAGCGGTGCCTCATGGGTGTCGCTGCATCACGGAGGGGGCGTCGGGATCGGCCGGAGCATCCACGCGGGGCAGGTGTGCGTCGCGGACGGCACGGAGCTGGCGGCCGAGAAGCTCGCGCGCGTGCTCGTGAACGACCCCGGAACGGGCGTCATGCGACACGTGGATGCCGGATACGACCGCGCCCGCGAGGTGGCGGCGGAGCGCGGGCTCACGGTGCCGATGCCATGAGCGCTCCGGCACCGGGTGGTATCAGCCCCGCGGGCGACCTCTTGCTGACGAACATCGGGGAGCTGACGACGAACGTCGCCGTCGACGGTGATCCGTGCGGGACGGTGCAGGGTGCGGCCGTGCTCGTCCGCGGCGGGCACGTGGTGTGGGCGGGTCCTTCGGACCGGGTTCCGGACGCCGGCGGAGGGGTCGACGTCGTCGACGCCGGGGGGCGCGCGGTGATCCCGGGCTTCGTCGACAGCCACACGCACCTCGTCTTCGGCGGCGACCGCGCGGCGGAGTTCGCCGCACGCATGGCGGGGGAGCCGTACGCGGCGGGCGGCATCCGCACGACGGTGGCGGCAACCCGAGCGGCATCCGAAGACGAACTTCGCCAGCGGCTCCGGGCGTTCGTCGGAGAGTGCCGGTCCCAGGGGACGACGACGCTCGAGATCAAGACCGGGTACGGCCTCGACGTTGCGACCGAGACGCGTCTTGCGCGGCTGGCCGCGGAGGTGACGGACGAGGTCACCTTCCTCGGCGCACACGTCGTCGCACCGGAGTTCGCGGGGCGGGCTGACGACTACGTCGATCTCGTCGTGGGACCGATGCTCGACGCCGTCGCGCCGCACGCGCGGTGGGTCGACGTCTTCTGCGAGGCCGGGGCCTTCACGCCCGCACAGAGTCGGCGTGTGCTCGAGGCGGGGAGGGCGAAGGGGCTCGGGATCCGGGTGCACGGGAACCAGCTCGGCTACGGCGCGGGGGCGGCACTGGCCGTCGCGATGGGTGCGGCCGCGGTCGATCACTGCACCTTCTTGACGGACGACGACGTCATCGCGCTCGCCGGCTCTGAAACCGTCGCGACCCTGTTGCCGGGCGTGGAGTTCTCGACGCGCCAGCCCTACCCCGATGCGCGTCGTCTGCTCGCAGCCGGCGTGACGCTCGCCCTCGCGAGCGACTGCAACCCGGGGTCGAGCTTCACCAGCTCGATGCCCCTCATGATCGCCCTCGCCGTCCGCGAGATGGGGATGACACCGGCCGAGGCCGTGTGGGCAGCCACGGCCGGCGGGGCGCGCGCGTTGCGTCGCACCGACGTCGGCGTGATCGAGCCCGGCGCCAAGGCGGATCTCGTGCTGCTCGACGCGCCGTCGCGGGTGCACCTGGCCTACCGGCCGGGGGTACCGCTCGTGCGGCGGGTGTGGAAGGACGGGCTGATCGCCGAGCCTATGGGGTGACGAGCTCGAACTCGTCGGGAGGGGTGGCGTCGACGTCGTCCCAGGTGCCCTCGTGCCAGGTGAAGATCGCCACGGCGCACGTGACCATGCGCTCGTCGCGATCGGCCAGGCGTGAGACGAGCGCGCTCATCCCGGGGTCGTGCGCCACGACCATGACCTCGTCGACTCCGGCGGCGCGCGCCGCGGCCAGCACCTGTGCGGGATCGGCGAGGTAGAGCTCCGCCTGCTCGGTGATCTCGGCGTCGAAGACGCGGGCGAACGCCTCGGCCGTCTGCCGAGCGCGCAGCGCGGTGCTGGAGAGGATCGCCTCGGGTCGGACGCCCTTGCGCGCGATCGTCCGGGCCATCGCCGGGGCGTCGCGCAGGCCGCGGTGGTTCAGGGGGCGGTCGTGGTCGGCGAGGCCTTCATCGGCCCAGTCCGATTTCGCGTGTCGCGCGAGGACGAGTTGGATCATCGTCTTTCCGCCAATCCTGCCAAGAGCTCGAGTACGCACAGTGCGGCGAGTCGCACGGTGCGGGAATCGGGGGCGTCCGCCGTGGCATCCACTTCGACGACGTCGGCGCTGACGACGCCGGGGTCTCGAGCGAGCGTGCGGACGAGGGCCCGCAGCTCCCAGGCGGCGAGACCGCCGGGAACGCTCGCGGGGCAGCCGGGGGCGACCGAGCGGTCGCACACATCGACGTCGATGTCGAGGTGGATGCCGGGGGACGAGGCTCCGACCCCCGGGAACGCGAACCGGCCGGCGGCCGGTCCGTCGGGGGGAGAGGCGGCCGACTCGCTGCCGACGACGGTGAGGGGTCCGTCGCCCGGCCGATCGACCGGCCGGCCCGCCGCGACTCTCAGCGCCTCGGCGACGACCTCGGCGATGCCGCGTCGGCGCACCTCGTCGAGCGTGATGACGGTGATGCCGGCGTCGAGAGCGCGCTGGGCGTAGGCAGCCGAGTTGGCGAAGTCGGCGATGCCGATCTGCACGATGCGCCGGGGGTCGAGGCCGTCGGCGATCAGCCGTCGCACGGGGGAGCCGTTGGATTCCCCGTCGCGGAGGTCGAAGTGCGCGTCGAGGGTGATCAGGCCGCCCGCTCCGCGCCCCTGGGCCACCGCGTAGGTGGCGGAGTTGTCGCCACCGAGAGCGACGACGAGCCGGGCCGCGGACAGCTCCGCCACGGCGGCGCGCACGCGCGCTTCTCCCTCGCGGCCGTCGGGGTCGTGCACGTCACCGGCGTCGGCGATGTGGAGCGCGGCGTTCAGGTCGACGGGCGGCGGTCCGAGCAGAGTCGGCGAGAAGCGGCGGAGCGCCTCGCGGACGGCGGCGGGGGTCGCCGCTGCTCCGGTGGGAGAGAGCGACGTGCGCCAGGCGGGAACGCCGAGCAGGACGGCATCCGGGATCGTCGTGCCGTGGGGTGCGGGCCAGTCCCCGGCACGGGGCCACAGAGGATCGACGGACAGGGCGCTCATGCGGCCAGGTACACCCAGGCGCGGACACCGCTGACGAGAACGACCGAGGCGCGGCGGTAGAGCGACACCTCGTACTCGTCGGCGGCGTCGAGTTCTTCCGGCGTCAGGAGCAGCACACGACCGAAGACGCGATCTCGCGCGTCGTCGGTGCGACGGAGGATCGGATGACGGTCGTGACCCGAGAGCTGGGCGACGTGGTCGTCGGCGATGTCGGTCCACTCGAGCCGGTACCCGGCCAGGGCGTCCTCGGCACCCTCGACACGGTGGCCGAAGGTGTCGAGCTGCACGTCGGGCAGCTGGAGCGTCCCATACGTGAAGAGGGACTCCATGTCCGAAGCGTCGCTCACGCGCACCAGGCTACTCACGCACCGAGGGCGCCGGGCGGCGCGAGCGTGATGATCCGGCCAGCGATTGCGCGAATCGTCATGATCCCCACACCAGATGCGCGACGGTGAAGATCACCAGCCCTGCGAGAGCGCCGACGATCGTGCCGTTCAAGCGGATGTACTGCAGGTCGCGGCCGACCATGAGCTCGATCTTCTCGGTGGTCTCTTCGGCATCCCACCGCTCCACGGTGTCGGTGATGATCGAGGCGATGTCGTGCCGATAACGACCGACGACGAAGACCGCCGCGTCGGTGACCCATCCGTCGACGCGCTTCTGCAGCGCAGCGTCGCGTTGCAGTCGTCCGCCGACCTCGGCCAGGGCGGCGGCGGCGCGGCGACGCAGAGCGCTCTCGGGGTCGGCGAGCGACCGCAACAGGCCGGCCTTGGCGGTGTTCCAGGCGTCGGCGGCGAGCTGCCGTACGCGCGGGCTGTCGAACACCGCGGCCTTGGCCTCTTCGAGGCGCACCATCGTCGCGGGATCGTGCTGCAAGCTGTCGGCGAGGCGGCCGAGGTAGCCGTCTATCGCCCCGCGTGCCTGGTGGCTCGGGTCGGCCCGCACGGCGTCGACGAACTGCACGGCCTCCCGATAGACGGTGTCGTCGACGAGGCGCGCCGCCATACTCGGGACCCACGACGGAAGCCGCCGCGAGACGAGCCCCTGGAACGTGTCGCGGTTGTTGCCGAGCCATACCGCGATGTTGTCGAGGGCGAGGTCGACGGCGCCGTGGTGGGCGCCCGAGCCGACGACGCGTTCGAGCCAGCCGCCGAGGGAGGGACCCCAGTCGGGCGAGAGCAGGTGCTCGCGGGCGAGGTCTTCGATCAAGCCCTGCACGTCGTCGTCGCTGAGCGCGGTGAGGACGCTCGAGGCGAGCGTCGCCCCCTCGGCCGCGACGCGATCGGCGTGGGCGGGGACGGCCAGCCAGGCTCCGGCGCGAGCCGACAGGGGCGTCGATTCGAGCTTGGTCCGTACGACGTCGCCCTCGAGGAAGTTCGTCTCGACGAACTCGCCCAACTGCCGCCCGATCTCGTCTTTGCGTCGGGGGATGATCGCCGTGTGGGGGATCGGCAGCCCGAGCGGGTGGCGGAACAGCGCGGTGACCGCGAACCAGTCGGCGAGGGCGCCGACCATGCCGCCCTCGGCCGCGGCCCGCACGTACTGCAACCACTCCACCTCGCGCTGCAGCGAGAACGAGACGGCGAAGACGATGGCCATCGCGAGGAGCGCGCCGAGTGCCACGCCCTTCATCACGCGGAGGGCGCGGCGGCGCTCCTGATCGGCCGGGCTCAGCGCGCGGGTGGGCGTGCGCGCCATCACGCGGTCACCGGCCCGAGCCAGGCGGCCGCGGCGGTCGAGTGGGCGGACTCGGAGTCGGAGGGGTGGAACATGCCGGCGAGCACGTCGCGGTACAGGCGGCTCAGTTCGTTGTGCGAGAAGTACGCCGAGCCGCCGCCGACGAGGATCGCGTCGTCGACGACCTCTTTCGCCATGGCGACCGCGCGGTACTTCACGCCGGAGAGCAGGGTGAACCACCGACCACCGTGGTCGACCAGGGTGTCCACGTCGGAGGCCAGCGAGACGAGCTGCGGCGGAAGCGCGTCGTAAGCGAGCGCCATGTCGGCTACGCGCCACCGGATGTCGGGGTCGTTGGCGTAGGTCGTGCCCGTCTTCTTCGAACGCCGCGAGGTCGCGGCCGCGACGGCCAGGTCGAGCGCGCGTCGCGCGATGCCGGTGTACACCGAGGCCAAGAGGATCTCGAAGACGGCGAAGATGCCGAACACGAGCGGATCGGGCTGAGGGCCCGGGTCGATGCGACGCACGATGCGGTCGGCGGGAGCGTGGGCCCCGCGCAGTTCGGTCGTGCGGCTCTGCGTGCCGCGCATGCCCAGGGTGTCCCAGTCGTCGTGGGCGACGACGTCGTCGCTGCGGTCCAGGAATGCGAACACCATCTTCGGTCCGTCGGTCGAGGTCTCGTCGAGCCCGTGCACGCCCAAGTGGTCCCACACGGGGGAGAGCGAGGTGAAGATCTTGGTCCCCGTGAACGTGTAGCCGCCGTCGCCATCGGGGCGGGCCTCGGTGTCGCTGCCGAAGAGCACGAGGTCGTTGCCGGCCTCGCTGATGCCGAAGGCGAAGACCTCTCCCGCCGCAGCGCCCCGCTGGACGTGCTCGAGATCGTTCATCCCGCGGTCGCTCAAGACCTTCGCGACCCCCGTCCACACCAGATGCATGTTGACGGCCAGGGCGGTCGCCGGGGCCGCGCCCGCGAGACGCTGCTGCAGGAGCGACGCCTCGGCGAGGCTCAGCCCCGCGCCACCGAGGTCGGATGGCACCAGGATGCCGAGGTACCCGGCCGCTCGGAGCTCGTCGAGGTCGTCGTGCGGGAAGGTGTTCTCGCGGTCGTGCACGACGGCGCGCTCACGAATGCGCGCGAGCAGGTCGTCGGGCAGGTACCGAGCCGGGTCGAACGAGGTCATGGCATCCATTCTGCTCGGCACCGCCGACATTGCGTGCGGGGGTGGCATCGCGCCGCACATCGCGTATGCGCGGCGTCAGCGGAGGGCGCGCAGGACCGCCGCGACGGCGGCCTCGGGGCGGTCGCGATGCGGGGAGTGCCCGGCGCCCTCGATGACGCTCATCGTCACGACCGGGTTCCGGAGCACCTCGGCCGCGAGCTCGCCCGTGAAGATCGAGTGCACGGCCGGGTCGGCGCCCACCACGTGCGTCGGCACCGTGAGAGAGGCCGCGGCGGAGCGCACGTCCCACACGGCGTTCTGCAGACTCGTCTGCTCGACCGCCCAGCGGCTCGCGCGCTGTGTCGCCCGCGCCTTCAACTCGACGTCGATCGGATGCCATTCGGGATGCGCCGCGCGCACGGCCTCGATGCTCGGGTCGGCGAACGACTGCTCCTGACTCACGCGTACGACCTCGCGGTCGTCCTCCGACAGGGCGATGGCCGGGTCGATGAGCACGAGCCGGCGGGTCCAAGCGGGACGCTGAGCCGCAGCGAGCGTCGACGACGCACCGCCGAGCGAGTGACCGACGACCGCGTCCCACGCACCGCCGCTTGAGGGCGTCGTGCCGATCAGATCCGCCGCGTACGACGACAGGCGGTAGTCGAGGGTGCGCGGGGCGTCACCGTGGCCGCGGAGGTCCACCGCGACCGCGTGCCACCCGGCGTCGGCCAGCGCCACGCCGTAGCGCCACATGAGTGCGCCGTCGGAACCGAGTCCGTGGGCGAGCAGCGCCTGCGGTCCGTGCGGGTCGCCCCACGACAGTCGGGGCAGGGTCACGGGTGTCGACATGGCATCCATCTTGCTCCGTCCACGCGCACGACAGGCGACCGGTCGTCACAGAACGCCCCCAGAATGGATGCCATGATCTCGACCGAGTTGGCCCAGGCCCTGCGCGAGGCGGGATTGGTGTGGCATCCGCTCTCCGGTGACCGCTTTCAGCTCGACGAGCCGGAGTTCGAGGCCGACATCTTCACCGTGAGCGACATGACGGTGGAGCCGCGCGATTACCCCACCGGTCGGATCCTCGCTTTCAACGGCACGACGGAGTGGGCGCTCGACTCCGTCGCCACCGAAGACGCGTTGTGGCTGCCCTCCGAGTCGCAACTGCGCGAGATGCTGCGCTCGACCTTCCGCTCTCTGCGACGTCTCTCCGACACCTACGAGGTCGAGATCTCGGTCGGCGGCTCGACCCTGGTGTTCGACCACCCGGCACCGGCGGACGCGTACGCGCTCGCGGTGCTGGAGCTCTTGCGGCGCACGCACTGACCCACGGCGGCGGTTCGGGCGCGGGATGCCGATCGCCCCGGCATCGGCTCAGGTGATGGTGTGCACCGGCTCGGTGTCGGGGATGGGGCTCGCGTCGCGGTGCCGCAGATCCGGGAAGCCGCGCACGAACACCGCGGCGACCACGAAGCCGACCAGGGCGAAGCCTGCGGCGGCGATGTACGCACCGGTGGGGCCGACGCCGTCGACGAGGAAGCCGGCCACCGCGGAGCCCGCGGCGGCACCGATGAGCTGGCCGGTGCCGATCCAGCCGTAGGCCTCGGCGGTCTCGCTGAAGCGGACGCTGGCAGAGGTCATCGCGAACATCACCGCGAGGGCCGGCGCGATACCGGCGCCGGCGACGAGGAGGGTGGCGCCGATCCACCACGCGTTGAGCGAGAAGATCGTGAGCGAGAGGCCGAGGGCCACGATCGCGAAGCGACGCGCCATGGCCCAGGGGCCGATGGGGATGTGGCCGAACGACAGTCCGCCGGCGAGGCTGCCGACGGCGAAGACGGCGAGGATGAGGCCGGCCTCGAGGCCGCCGTGGTCGAAGGTGGCCACGACGCCCGCCTCGACGGCCGAGCAGGCGCCGATGAGAAGGAACCCGGTCGCGGTGGCGAGGATGACCGGCGGCTTGGCGAGCACGCGGCCGAGGCCGCGGCGGCTGCGCGGGATGCGCACGCGGCCGACCTCGGGACTGAGGATGAACCACGCCCCGCCCCCGAGAAGGATGATCACGACGAGGAGCAGACCCGGGACGGTGCCGACCTGCGTCGCGACCAGGGTGATGAGCACGGGCGCGAGGACCCAGATGATCTCTTGCAGCGACGCGTCGAGCGAGTACAGCGGGGTGAGCCGCTGGGAGTTGACCATCTTGGGATAGATGGTGCGGACGGCCGACTGCACCGGAGGGGTCGACAAGCCGGCGATGAGGCCGAGCACCATGTAGAGGGGCAGCGGCATCTCGATGAGGGCGAGGGTTGCGATCGCGGCCGCGCACACGAGAAGCGTCACGGTGAGGACGCGCCGCATACCCCAGATGCCCATCCAGCGACTGGTGACCGGGCCCGCGACGGCCTGGCCGATGCTCGTGGCGGCCAGCACCAGCCCCGCCGCTCCGTAGGAACCCGTGACGTGTTCGATGTGGAGGAGCACCGCGAGGCTGGTCATGCCGTTGGGGAAACGCGCCGTCAACTGTGCGGCGATGATGCGCCCCACGCCAGGGGTTTTGAGGAGTTCGCGGTAGCCGGCCACCGGATAACGCTACAGCCGACCTCCGACATGCGCCGAGGCGTCCTCGTACCGGCTCGCCGCGACACGCCGCGACACGCCCTCGGGCGAATTCGCTCGCCTGTGCAATGTCGGACCCCCCGTCTACCGTCCGACCTGTGGACAGACATCGACCGGTCCCGCCAAATCCGCGGAATCGCGCCCGTCGACAACGTTCCGGAAGGGGTGCGATCTGTGGATGAAATCGTGGACAACCTGTGTTGTACATGGGGAGAGACGGTGGAAAATCACATCGCTGTAACTACTACCCCTTGTGGTGCCTTCCGATGTCCGTCCCCATATGTAGTATTGAGGTCCCGGCTGGCCCTGCCCGGCCGGACACAGATTTTCCAGGGGAGAGAGAGAACGACATGGCGATCACGGTCTACACCAAGCCGTCCTGCGTCCAGTGCACCGCGACCTACCGTGCGCTCGACTCGAAGGGCATCGAGTACAACGTGCTCGACCTGTCCGAAGACCCGTCGGCGCTCGAGCAGGTCAAGTCGCTCGGGTACCTTCAGGCACCCGTCGTCGTCACCGACGAGGACCACTGGTCGGGCTTCCGTCCCGACAAGATCGACGAGCTCGCTTCGCGCCTCGCGTGATCCGGCGACAGGCTCTCAGACCTCCGTCATGAGCACTGTCTTGTCGGCGACCGAAGCTCCGCTGCTGGTCTACTTCTCGAGCGTGTCGGGCAACACCGCACGTTTCATCGAGAAGCTCGGCAAGCGGGCCGTGCGCATTCCGCTCCGGCCGACCGATCCGCCCCTTCACATCGACGAACCCTTCGTGCTGGTCACCCCCACTTACGGTGGGGGTGCCGGTCGGGGCGTCGAGAAGGGCGCGGTCCCCAAGCAGGTCATCCGATTCCTCAACGAGGAGCGGAACCGACGCAACATCCGCGGTGTCATCGCCGCGGGAAACACGAACTTCGGCGACGCGTTCTGCCTCGCCGGCGACATCATCGCGCGCAAATGCGGGGTGCCGCACCTGTACCGGCTGGAAGTTTTCGGCACCCCCGACGATGTCGAGCGGGTCAACGAGGGATTGGAACGATGGTGGAAGTTGAGCTGACCGACGTGGACTTCAAGACCGAAGCGCGGTTCGAGGGGCTGGATTACCACGCCCTCAACGCGATGCTGAATCTGTACGACGCGGACGGCAAGATCCAGTTCGACGCCGACAAGCGTGCCGCACGCGAGTACTTCCTGCAGCACGTGAACCAGAACACGGTGTTCTTCCACTCGCTCAAGGAGCGTCTCGACTACCTCGTCGAGAAGGAGTACTACGAGCCGACCGTGCTCGAGAAGTACTCGATGGACTTCATCCAGGAGCTCAACGACCGTGCCTACGGCGCGAAGTTCCGCTTCGAGACCTTCCTCGGCGCGTTCAAGTACTACACGAGCTACACGCTCAAGACCTTCGACGGAAAGCGCTACCTCGAGCGCTTCGAGGACCGCGTCGTCATGACCGCCCTCGCCCTCGCCGACGGCGACCCCCGTCTCGCCGTCCAGCTGGTCGACGAGATCATCTCGGGCCGCTTCCAGCCGGCCACCCCCACCTTCCTCAACGCGGGCAAGGCGCAGCGCGGCGAGCTCGTGTCGTGCTTCCTGCTCCGCATCGAAGACAACATGGAGTCGATCGCTCGCGGCATCAACTCCGCTCTGCAGCTGTCGAAGCGCGGCGGCGGCGTGGCCCTGCTGCTGTCGAACATCCGCGAGGCGGGTGCTCCGATCAAGCAGATCGAGAACCAGTCTTCCGGCATCATCCCCGTCATGAAGCTGCTCGAAGACAGCTTCAGCTACGCCAACCAGCTCGGCGCGCGTCAGGGTGCCGGCGCGGTGTACCTCAACGCCCACCACCCCGACATCCTGCGCTTCCTCGACACCAAGCGCGAGAACGCCGACGAGAAGATCCGCATCAAGACGCTGTCGCTGGGTGTCGTCATCCCCGACATCACGTTCGAACTCGCCAAGAACGGCGAGGACATGTACCTCTTCTCGCCGTACGACGTCGAGAAGGTCTACGGCAAGCCGTTCGGCGACATCTCGGTCACCGAGAAGTACCGCGAGATGGTCGACGACCCCCGCATCAAGAAGACGAAGATCAACGCGCGCGAGTTCTTCCAGACCCTCGCCGAGATCCAGTTCGAGTCGGGCTACCCGTACATCATGTTCGAGGACACGGTGAACAAGGCCAACCCGATCGCCGGTCGCATCAACATGTCGAACCTGTGCTCGGAGATCCTCCAGGTCAACACCCCGACCACGTACAACGAGGACCTCTCGTACGACACCATCGGCAAGGACATCTCCTGCAACCTCGGCTCGATGAACATCGCTCTCGCGATGGACGGCGGCGACCTCGGCCTCACGGTCGAGACCGCGATCCGCGCCCTCACCGCCGTCAGCGTGCAGAGCCACATCGCCTCGGTCCGCTCGATCGAAGACGGCAACGACCGCTCGCACGCCATCGGCCTCGGCCAGATGAACCTGCACGGCTACCTCGCTCGTGAGCACGTCTACTACGGCTCCGAAGAGGGCATCGACTTCACGAACATCTACTTCTACACGGTGCTGTTCCACGCGCTGCGTGCGTCGAACCGCCTTGCAATCGAGCGCGGCACCGCCTTCGACGGCTTCGAGAACTCCACCTACGCGTCGGGCGAGTTCTTCGACAAGTACACCGACCAGGTGTGGGCGCCCGAGACGGCCAAGGCCAAGGAGCTGTTCGCGAACGTCCAGATCCCCACGCAGGACGACTGGCGCGAGCTGAAGGCGTCCGTGCAGGCGCACGGTATCTACAACCAGAACCTGCAGGCGGTGCCCCCGACCGGCTCGATCTCGTACATCAACAACTCCACGAGCTCGATCCACCCGATCGCCTCGAAGATCGAGATCCGCAAGGAAGGCAAGCTCGGTCGCGTCTACTACCCGGCTCCGTTCATGACGAACGAGAACCTGGAGTACTACCAGGACGCCTACGAGATCGGCTACGAGAAGGTCATCGACACGTACGCCGCCGCGACGCAGCACGTCGACCAGGGCCTGTCGCTGACGCTGTTCTTCAAGGACACCGTCACCACCCGCGACATCAACAAGGCCCAGATCTACGCGTGGCGCAAGGGCATCAAGACCATCTACTACATCCGTCTGCGTCAGCTGGCGCTCGAGGGCACCGACATGACCGAGTGCGTCTCGTGCATGCTCTGAGCCACTGACACCTCATCGATCAAGGACACAGGAACGACATGGCTGAGAAGCTGCAGTTGCTGAACCACGTGCAGGCCATCAACTGGAACCGCATCCAGGACGACAAGGACCTCGAGGTCTGGAACCGTCTGGTCAACAACTTCTGGCTGCCCGAGAAGGTGCCGCTGTCGAACGACATCCAGTCGTGGAACACGCTCACCCCTGAGGAGCAGACGCTGACGATGCGCGTGTTCACGGGGCTCACGCTCCTCGACACGATCCAGGGCACGGTCGGCGCCGTCTCGCTCATCCCCGACGCGATCACCCCGCACGAGGAAGCCGTCTACACGA
>JAKOMY010000145.1 GCA_022702225.1 Microbacteriaceae bacterium
CTCGCGCTCGACACGTGCGGCGGCGACGAGGGTCTCCGCGACGGTCAGCGAATGCAGGAGGAAGGGCCCCGCCTGTCGGGCGAAGAGAGCCTTCGCCCGGTCGTGGTGGGCATCGTCGGGGCTGAACAGGGCGATGACGACTCCGGCATCGAGAACGATCACTCGGGCCAGTCCCCGCGGAGCTCGTGGAGATACCCGTCGGGATAGATCCCCGCCAGCCGCTGGACCGCCGCGTCCACGGCGGCGCGACGATCGATCTCACGCTGCGACTGCTCATCCTGGATCGCCTGCCCACCCCGCACGACCAGGTGCATGAGCAGAGCGCTGGGCGACTCGTCGGGCCATCGAGAGCGCGCAATCTCCAAAGCCTGTTCGACCGCTCGCGTGTGCGTCACTTGCGTGCGCGGTCGGGTGGTCGGCATGCGGTCAGTGTACCACCGAGCGAACGAGGTGTACCACCTCTGATTCGTCACCTGCTCCCGCTGCTCGCACGCACCACGAGGGCCGCGGGCACCGTCTCGACGACGGGGGCTCCCCCCTCGATCGCTGCGACGAGAGCGGCCACGGCGCGGCGTCCGAGGGCGTCGAAGTCCTGGCGCACCGTGCTCAGCGGGGGGCGGAACTCCGCGGCATCCACGATGTCGTCGAAGCCCACCACGGCGACGTCGGAGGGGATGCCCCGACCCGCGTCGGCGAAAGCGCGCAGAACGCCGAGCGCCATCTGGTCGTTGGCGACGAAGACGGCGGTGGCGTCGCCGAGATGCGCTGCGGCGCGATGCCCGGATGCCGAGGTCCAGTCGCCCCGAACGGGTGCGGGAGCGGCCACCCCGGCGTCGGCGAGGGCGTCGCGCCAGCCGCGCTCGCGCTCGGCGGCGGCGAAGGAACGGGCGGGACCGGCGACGTGGTGCACGCTCGCGTGCCCGAGCGAGAGCAGGTGCGCGGTGGCCGCACGCGCTCCCCCGGCGTGGTCGGTCTGCACGATCGAGAAGCGCTCGTCGGGCGGGGAGTCGACGACCACGAGGTGCAGGTCGGCGGGGGGTTCGGCATCGCGCGCGAGTTCGGTCGCCTCGTTCAGCACGACGGCGCCGTCGACGCCCTGGGAGCGGAGTCGGGCGAAAGCCTCGTGGATGCCGCGTTCACCGACCGTCACGACGGCGAGGGCGTAGTCGCGAGCGGCGGCGGCCTCGGAGATGGCCTGCAGCATGCGCGAGTTGCCGACCGAGGCGAGGGTCGACACGACGAGTCCGATCGTGGAGGTCTGGCCCGTGCGCAGCGCGCGCGCCGCACGGTGCATGCGGTAGCCGAGGTCGGCCATGGCCTTTTCGACCCGCGCCCGCGTCGCGGGGTCGACGCGGGGGCTGCCGTTGACCACGCGCGACACCGTCTGCGCCGAGACCCCGGCCTTCGCGGCCACATCGGCCATGGATACGCGCATCGCTCCCCCTATGTTGACGATATCACGGCCCAGATGTAGCGTGTTATCGTGAACACGGACACCCCCTCCGCGCAGACCCTCAGCGCCGGCGTGATCAAGCGCTCGACGCGTCTCGCCGACGGTCGCGAACTGATGTACTTCGACGATCCCGGCACGGCTCTCGGCGCCGAGCGCTCGGTCGACGCCCGCACGCTCGACCCCCGGCCCGCCACCGCCACCATGCGGCAGGACATCCTCACCGGCGACTGGATCACCGTGGCATCCAATCGGCAGAACCGCGCGTTCCTGCCGCCCGCGCACCTCGACCCCCTCTCGCCGCAGACGCCCACCAACCCGTCCGAGATCCCCTCGCTCTACGACGTCGCGGTCTTCGAGAACAAGTCGCCCTCGTTCGGCCCCGCCCTCGACACCGCGATCGGCGATGCCCCCGCGGCCGTCGATCCGCCCCGCAGCGACGACGACCTCGAACACCTGGGTCTCGGCCGCACCCGCACCTCGGTCGGCCGCTGCGAGGTCGTGTGCTTCAGCCCACAGCACGAGGGCTCGTTCGGTTCGCTCTCGCGCACCCGCGCCCGCACCGTGATCGAGGCCTGGGCCGATCGCACCGCGGCGCTGTCGGCTCTGCCCGGCATCCGTCAGGTGTTCCCCTTCGAGAACCGCGGGCAGGAGATCGGCGTCACCCTCCCCCACCCGCACGGCCAGATCTACGCCTACCCGTACGTGACCCCGCGCACGCACCGCCTGCTTGACACGATTTCGCGCACCTCCGACGACCTGTTCGCACGCATCCTGGAGTTCGAGCAGGCCGGTGAGCGCGTCGTGCTGCGCGCAGAACACTGGACGGCGTACGTGCCCTTCGCCGCCCGCTGGCCCATCGAGGTGCACGTGCTGCCGCACCGCCACCTGGCCGACCTCGCCGAGACGACCGACGCCGAGCGCGACGAACTCGCCCCCTTCTACCTGCGGCTGCTCCGCGGCATCGACGCGCTGTACGACACGCCCACGCCCTACATCGCGGCCTGGCATCAGGCCCCGGTCGGACGGGGCCGCGACGCCGTGCGCCTCAACCTGCAGATCACCTCGCCCCGCCGCGCCGCCGACAAGCTGAAGTACCTCGCCGGAAGCGAGGCAGCCATGGGCGCCTGGATCGGCGACGTGACCCCCGAGTCGCAGGCCGAGCGCCTGCGCGCCGCCCTCGACACCGTTCCGGAGGTGACGGCATGACCGCCGTCGACGACGCCCGCGCCCTTCTCACCACGCTGACCGACGCCGCCGAGGTCGGAGTGTGGTCGGCCCCCGGCCGCGCCAACCTCATCGGCGAGCACACCGACTACAACGAGGGCTTCGTCTTCCCCTTCGCGATCGCCCAGCGCACCG
>JAKOMY010000171.1 GCA_022702225.1 Microbacteriaceae bacterium
TCGCGGACGGCGGGCTCGGCGGGGTCTGTCGACACGGCAGAGCGTGACCACAGCGAGGTCGCGTCGGTGTCGCCGCTCAGCGCGGGAGCCTGGCCACGGTCGTTCCGGGTCTCGGGGGTCTTGTCCTCCCACCCGTCGAGGTCGAGGGGCTCGGTCTCGCCGGGCTCGACGCTGTCGGGGACGGGCAGCCGGTCGACGTGGATCGCGCCGCTGTCGGCATCCGACTCTTTCGCGTTCGCGAGCGCTTCGGCGAGCGCCTCAGCGGCGGTGGCGCGGTCGCGCTCCGCCGACAGGTACAGCGACAGCGCTTCGGGGTCGTAGGCGTCGGTCTGCATCGAGGTGTCCACGGCGGCCGGGGCAGAGACCGGGGGGACGCTCTCGACGAGGGCCATCGCGTCGTCGATGTCGCTTCGCGAGTCGGGCACGATGTGGTCGCCGCGCACGCCGTCGGCCAGGGCGTCGAGCAACGCGACGGCGTCGGCGACGACGTCGGTCTCGCCGGCGTCGTGTCCGTGCACGAGCCAGCGCGCGAATTCGAGCTCCGCGTAGAACCGCGCGCGTTCGCGCAGCAGGGGGTCGGGGGAGCGATCGCCGGCCGCGGCGTATCCGGCATGGACGTCGTCGGCGGCGAGGGGGGCGGATGCCAACCAGCGCAGGTCGACGGCCGGATCGCCGACGCTGAGGCCGGCCCAGTCCAGGATGCCGACCACGTGGGGGATCTCGTCCTCATCGTCGGCGAGAAGGATGGACGAGCTCGTCGCGCCGCCCAGGACGACCGCCGACTCGAAGCGCCACAGCTCGTCGACGTCGAGGGCGCGGCGCCACCGCAGCATGAGGTCGTCGCTGACTCGACCGGTGGCGTCAGCGCGGTCGAGGAGTCGTTTGACGTCGTCCCGCACCTGCTCGGGAGAGCGCACGGGCAATCCGTCGGTGCGGACGATCGACACGGGGAGCGCGTGGACTGCGGCCAGCGCCCCGCCGATCGCCGGCGCGTACCCGGGGCCCTTGGGGAGGTGCGCCGGATCGATGCGGTAGCCGTCGATGCGATCGACGATGAGGACACGCTGCGTTCCGGAACCGCTCTCGCCGATCACCTCGGGCACGGCGAAGGGGAGGAGGGCGCGAACGCCCGCCGTCAGCGCGTGCAGCGCTCGTGACTCCGCGGCGAGGTCGGGAGCGCCTTCTTCGCCGGCGGGCATGCGGATGACGACCTCGCGCCCGTCGGCGGTGCGGGCCAGCGCGGCATCGAAACGGCCGGCGGCGTTCTCGGTCAGAGCGCTGACGTTCGAGAAGGCTGCGCCGGGCAGGGCCGTCGTCGCCGACGCGGCTAAAATGAGGGGCGAGCGTGCCATGCCCCCAGGGTAGGTCGGGCCTTCCTTCACCGGCCCGCGCCACGCCCTTCACCGAGCAGGTCGGTCTGCCGACCGCCCACCCGTGCCCGCCGTCAGAGAGGTGTTCGATGCCGCGTCCCGCGTCTTCGCCGTCCGAGGTCCCGTTGACCGTCGACCGCGCGGGCGGTGAGCGCGACGACGAGACCCTGCTCGAGCGCGTCCTGTCTGAACCGAGCACCCTGGTCCTCGCCATCCGTCGCGATGCGGCGCCGCTGCGCGACGGACATCTGGTCTTGGGCTCGCAGGCGCGGATCGGGAGAGAGCACGTCCAGGAGTGGGCGTTTCTCGGCCGCACTCCCGATCACACCGCGGTCGTCCTCGCGGCCCTGACCGCCGGCGCCCCCGACGACCTCGTTCCGGATGCCGAGTGGGCACCCCTCCGCGCGGCCGGAGGCGACCTGCCCGACGGTGAAGCCGAACTGCTCACCACCGCCGTCGCTCTGGCGGGGTGGCTGCGCGATGCCGCGTTCTGCCCGGCGTGCGGCTCGGCGACAGAGCTGCGACACGCCGGCTGGTCGCGGCACTGTCCTGTCTGCGGGCGTGAGCACTTCCCGCGCACCGATCCGGCGGTGATCGTGCTGGTGACCTCGGCGACCGGTGACGATCGGATCCTTCTCGGCGCGAACGCCGCCTGGGGAGGCGACCGGTACTCCTGCTTCGCCGGGTTCGCCGAAGCGGGGGAGTCGCTCGAGGACGCGGTCACCCGCGAGGTCGGCGAGGAAGCCGGGGTTCGTCTCCGCGACATCGCGTACCGCGGTTCGCAGGCCTGGCCGTACCCCCGTTCGCTCATGCTGGGCTTTCGAGCGGTCGTCGTCGACGACGCCGAAGCGGAAGCCGACGGTGAGGAGATCGTCGAGGTCCGCTGGTTCGACCGCGAAGAGATCGGCGCCGCTCTTCGCGGCGAGGGCTCGGCGATGCTCCCGGGCCCGGCATCCATCGCTCGTCGCTTGATCGACGACTGGTACCGGGGCGTCGCATGACCGCGCCGCTCGAGGGACTCGACGAGCACCAGCTCGAGGCGGCGCGTGCGCTTCGCGGTCCGGTCTGCGTTCTCGCGGGTGCGGGCACCGGCAAGACGCGCGTGATCACGCGCCGCATCGCTCACGGTGTCGACACGGGCGCCTACTCGCCGCAGCGCGTGATGGCCGTGACGTTCACCGCCAAGGCCGCGGGGGAGATGCGCGGGCGTCTGCGTGCGCTCGGGGTCGCGGGGGTCTCGGCCCGCACGTTCCACGCCGCCGCTCTCGCGCAGGTCAATTTCTTCTGGCCGACGCTCGCCGGTGATCAGGCGCCTTCGATCATCGACAACAAGGTGCGCATGCTCGCGCACGCGGCCGACGGCGTGGGACTGGCCCCCGACACCGCGACTCTGCGCGACGTCGCGTCGGCGATCGAGTGGCGCAAGGTGACTCTGCGCTCCATCGAGCAGTACGCGGCGGACCGCCCCGACGGCGTCGGTCGTCTCGGCGTCGACCAGGTCGTGGCCCTGCAGAGCGCGTACGAGAAGCTCAAGGACGAGCGCCGCCAGATGGACTTCGAAGACGTCCTGCTGACCTGCGCCGGCATGATCGAGGCCGAACCGCGGGTCGCCGCGGCCGTACGCGAGCAGTATCGGCACTTCACCGTGGATGAGTACCAGGACGTCTCGCCGCTGCAGAACCGCCTGCTCGAGCTCTGGTTGGGCGATCGTCGCGACCTGTGCGTCGTCGGTGACGCGAGCCAGACGGTGTACTCGTTCACCGGCGCCGACGCGCGGTACCTGCTCGAGTTCGAGCGCACGCATGAAGATGCGCGTGTCGTGCGTCTCGAGCGCAACTACCGCTCGACGGCTCCGGTGCTCGCCGTCGCCAACGACCTCATGAGGGGTCGCGCCGGCGCCCTCGAGCTCGTCGCGGCCAGCGAAGACGACACGCCCACGCCGACCGTGCGCGCCTTCGACGACGATGAAGACGAGGCCTCTGCGGTCGCGGCCTCGATCCGCGACTCGCTCGCGCGCGGCGTCGATCCCCACGACATCGCGGTTCTGTACCGCTCGCACGCGCAGTCCGCGGGGTTGATCTCGGCCCTCGCGAAGGTGGGTGTCGCGGCGTCCGTCCTGGGCGGCCGCAAGTTCTTCGACCTTCCCGAGGTTCGGCAGGCTCTGATGGCCCTTCGCGCCGCGTCGGTGGCGCCGCTCGAGACCGGGTTCCTTCCGACCGTCCGCGACGTGCTCCGCAGCGTCGGGCTCACCGACGACCCGCCCGAGGCGGGCGGCGCGCTCCGCGAGGCGTGGGAGGCGCGCGCCGCCATCCTGCGCCTGGCGGAGGAAGCGCCGCACGGCACCGACCTGCGCGCGTTCACCGACGATCTGCAGGCGCGTGCGCGCGATCAGCACGAGCCGACGACGCGGACGGTGACGCTCGCGACGCTGCACGCGGCGAAGGGGCTGGAGTGGGATCACGTGTACCTCGTGGGATTCAGCGAAGGGCTGCTGCCGATCTCGTACGCCAAGACCTTCGAAGCGGTCGACGAAGAACGGCGCCTCGCGTACGTGGGCGTCACGCGGGCCGCACGAACGCTGTCCGTGAGCTGGGCACGGGGTCGAGGGCGGATGGAACGGTCCCCGTCGCGCTTTCTTCGAGAGATCGGCAGTGGCAGTCTGCGCTCGGCCGATGCAGCGCCCAGGCCCGCCGGAACGAATCGGCGCGCAGGCGCAGCGAGCGCGTCGTCTGCGCGATCGGAGCGGTGAGCAGGAACCGCGCCGCCCGTCCGGCCTCGGCCGCCAGCGCCACGTCGATCTCAGGCCGCGGTCGTCCCACCAGCTGAGCGGCGACGGTCGCCCACTCCGGGTCGTCGCGGCGCTGGTCCGCGTCGAGACACGCGAGGCACGCCGTCTGTCCCGGCACCACGACGGGCCCGATCCGGGCGCTCGACCCGTCGAGCACGAGCGGCAGGTGCGTCACGTCGTCGCGGACGAGCGGCCCCGCTCTGCGGGGGTCGACCCGGTGCGCGGCCAGCAGCACCACCCGTGTTCCGGGAGCGACGCTCTCGGTCGCCGTCCCCGCCCACGCCACGACGCGGGTGCGCGGGGGCAATGCCGCCAAGACGGCTCGGGCGGCTCGCGGCGGCAGGTCATCGTCGACCTGAAGGGCGAGGGGCGGATGCCGTGACCTTCGCGCCAACGCCGGAGCCACCGCCGCGAGCAGAGCGTCGGCGGCTCCGTCCTCGGCCCCGTGCACGCGGGCGAGACCCCGGACCGCGGCCGCACTCGTCCCGTCCGCCAGCGCCGCGACGACGACGTCGACCCACGAGCCGGTGAAGGGTGAGACGGCTACCGCGGGGGCGCCGAACTGCACGCTCCCATCGGAACGCCAGAGCGGGGGAGCAGCGGAATCGAGTCTGATCATCGCCCGATCATCGCGTCTCCGGAGATCCCGGATGCCGTTGTCCCCAGGGCGAAAAATGCGTGACGCCCGTGTGGAGGAATGTCATCCTCCCCACGGGCGTCACGACACGACGGGCTTCAGCCCGCCGAAGTGCTCACACCGGCCGCTGATCTCCCGGCGCCGCTCCGTCGTCGTCGCCGCCGAGGGGACCGTCGCCATGCTCCCGCGTCCCACCCGCATCCGTGCCGTCGTCCGGGGTCCCGGCATCCGGGCTCCCGCTTCCCGAACCACCGTCGCGCCGCCCGCCGTCGGCTTCTTCGGCCAACAGCTGCGCGAGGGCGTCGTCCATCGCGTCCGACGGAGCCGCTTCTCCGCGGGAGGCCGCGGTCAGTCGCGCGATCAACGCCGCGGGGTCGTCGATGTCTTCCGACGAGGGCATGAGGTCGGGGTAGTCCCACAGCCCGTCGCGACCGTCGACGCCCACGGCGTCGGTGACGGCGCGCCACATGGCCGCGGCTTCCCGCATGCGGCGGGGGCGCAGTTCGAGGCCGACGAGCGAGCCGAGCGCCTGTTCGGCGGGCCCGCCCACCGCGCGACGACGACGAACCGCCTCGGCGATGCGGGCGGCCGAGGGCAGGCGCGAGGTCGCGTCCTCGGTGACCACGTCGACCCAGCCTTCGATCGTCGCGAGCAGGTTCTCGAGGCGCGTGAGAGCTGCGGTCTGCTCTTCGGAGCGCTCGGGCAGCAGCGCACCGCTCTCGAGGGCGCCGCGCAGCTCTTCGGGCTGCGAGGGGTCGAAGCGCGAGGCGAGGTCCTCGAGGGCGTCGGTGTCGACGCGGATCCCGTGCGCGAAGTCGCGCACCTGCGAGATCACGTGCAGACGCAGCCAGCGCGCGTGACGGAACAGGCGCGCGTGCGCCAGCTCGCGCGTGGCCAGGTACAGCGCCAGCTGATCCTCGGGGATCTCGAGGTCGCGGCCGAAGTCGGCGAAGTTCTGCGGGAGGATCGCCGCGTCGCCGTCGGGCATGACCGGGATGCCGACATCTCCACCACCCACGACCTCGGTGGACAGCCGGCCGACGACCTGGCCGAGCTGCGTGGCGAAGAGCGAACCGCCGACGGTGCGCATGAGGCGACCGGCACCGGCGATCATGTCCTGCATGTCGTCGGGTGCCTGCTGGCCGAGGGCGGCGGTGAGCGCGTCGGCGATGCTCGTGGCGACGGGTTCGGCGAGCTCCTGCCAGATCGGGAGGGTCGCACTCACCCACGCGCCGCGCGTGACGGCGCGCGGAGGGCGCGGCAGGTCGCTGATCGAGGTCGCCTCGCCCAGCCACAGGGCCGCGAGGGTGAACGCCTGGTCGAGGTCGGTGCGCTGACCGGTGGTCACGCCGAGGCCGTCCTGGTTGGCGATGTGCAGGGCCTGACGCTCGGCCAGGCTCCAGTCGACGCCCTCCTGGGTGCCGGCGAAGGCGCCCTGCAACTGGTTCATGACGGCCTGCAGCATGGCGGGGTCGATCTGCATGCCCGACAGACGGGAGAGCTGCTCGGGGTCGATGCCGCTGACGTCTCCGGACATGAGACGGCGCATGAGTTCCTGGAACTCGTCCTCGGGGCTCCGGTCGCCGCCGGGGTTGTCGTCTGCCACGTGAGCCGCCTTTCAGCCAGGTCTGGGGGAACGGGTTCTACGCTAGTCGCACGCTTCCCCGCATCAGTCGGCTCGGCCCCCGGGCCGCTTACGCCGCGCGCGAACGACCCGGCAAAGGATTGAGACCGTGACCCTGTTCGATGAGAACGTCTCCGTCGTGCCCGCCCCGCGTCAGCGGTGGCGGCGCGGCACCGTCGTGGGCGTGTGGTCTCTCACCATCGCGGTCATCGTGCTGTTCGTGATGACGTTCCTGCCCTCGGCATACGTCATCCAGCAGCCGGGCCCGGTCTACAACACCCTCGGCACCACGGCCTCCGCCGACGGCCAGCAGGTTCCGCTCATCTCGGTGCCCGAGGGCGACGAGAAGGACTCCACCAGCAGCGGTCAGCTCGACCTGCTCACCGTGCAGGTCAGCGGCAACCGCGAGCACACCCCGTCGTGGATCGAGCTGGCCTCGGCCTGGTTCGACAGCTCGCGCGCCGTCGTGCCGATCGATCGCATCTTCCCCGCGGGGCAGAGCACCGAGCAGCGCAACAGCGAGAACGCCGCCCTCATGACCGACTCTCAGCTCGAGGCGAGCGCGGCCGCTCTCCGCGAGCTCGGCTACGACGTCCCGCAGCAGATCGCGGTCGGCACGATCGACGACTCCGGTGCCGCGAAAGACAAGCTGCAGCAGAACGACGTCATCACTTCGGTCGACGGCACCGCCGTCTCGAACATCGACGACATCCGCGCCGCGGTGCAGAAGGCCGCGGGTCAGGCCGTGAGCGTCGGTTACGAGCGTGACGGCACGGCATCCACGATCTCGATCACTCCCCGTCAGACCGAGGTGAACGGCCAGACGCAGTACCTGCTGGGCGTGGGGCTGATGATGACGTTCGATCTTCCCGTCGACGTGAAGATCCAGCTCAACGACGTCGGCGGCCCCAGCGCCGGCATGATGTTCGCCCTCGGGATCATCGACAAGATGTCGCCCGGCGATCTCACCGGCGGCCAGCACATCGCCGGCACCGGCACGATCGACGCCGACGGGAACGTGGGCCCGATCGGCGGCATCCGTCAGAAGCTCTACGGAGCGCGGGATGCCGGGGCCACCTGGTTCCTCGCCCCCGAGGAGAACTGCAACGAGGTCGTGGGCCACGTGCCCGACGGCATCCGAGTGTTCTCCACCTCGACCTTGAAGCAGTCGCTCACCGTGCTCGAGACCATCCGCGACGGAGGGGATCTCGACGCCCTGCCGACGTGTACTTCGTGATCGATCTTTCACGGCGAACCCCAGGCAGGGCGCGCCTAGGATGGACGGGTGACCACGACCTCGGCGCCGAATCAGGCCACGCCCCCTAACCGCTCCCGACGGATCATCTCGATCACCCTGGCGGTGATCGCGGTTCTCGTCGTGGCGTTCTTCGTCTTCGCGAACCTGTACTCCGACTGGCTGTGGTTCTCGCAGCTGGGCTTCACCACCGTGCTGACCACCCAGTGGCTCGGCCGCAGCGTGATGTTCGTGGTCGGTTTCCTCGCGATGGCGTTGCCCGTGTGGGGTGTCATCCAGCTCGCCTACCGGCTCCGCCCGGTGTATGCGCGTCTGAGCTCGCAGCTCGACCGCTACCAGGAGGTCGTCGAGCCGCTGCGCCGCCTCGCCATGTGGGGCATTCCGATCTTCTTCGGCTTCTTCGCCGGCTTCGCCGCCTCCGCCCAGTGGGAGACCACGTGGCTGTGGCTGAACGGCGTCTCCACGTCCACCACCGACCCCCAGTTCGGTCTCGACACCGGTTTCTATCTGTTCGGGATGCCGTTCTACGCCGCTGCCCTCGGGTTCGCGTCGGCCGTGGTGCTGGTGTGCCTCCTGCTCACGGGTGTGGTGTCGTACCTCTACGGCTCGGTGCGGGTCGGCCAGCGAGAGCTCCGCATCTCGAAGGCCGCGCGCATCCAGCTCGCGATCCTCGCCGGTGTCTACCTGCTGCTGCAGGGTGCGAGCCTCTGGCTCGACCGTTTCCGCACCCTCGTCGAGCCGTCGGAGCGCATCACGGGCCCCGGTTACGTCGGCACCAATGCCGTCATCCCCGGCCAGACGATCCTCGCAATTGCGGCCGTCATCGTGGCCCTGGCGTTCTTCGTCACGGCCTTCCTCGGTCGCTGGCGCTACCCGCTGATCGGTACCGCGTTGCTGGTCGTCTCGGCGATCGTCGTGGGAGCTGCCATCCCGTGGGCGGTCACCACGTTCCAGGTGCGCCCGAACGAGCTCGCCCTCGAGAGCCAGTACTACCAGCGCAACCTCGACGGGACGAAGGCCGCCTACGGCCTCGACAGCATCGAGAAAGAGAACTTCCAGGCGACGACGACCGCGCAGGCGGGTCAGCTGCGCAACGATGCCGAGTCCACCGCGCAGCTGCGCATCATGGACCCGGCGATCATCGGGCCGACGGTCCGCCAGCTCGAGCAGTACCGCGCGTACTACCAGTTCAACACCCCGCTCGACGTCGACCGCTACACGATCAACGGCCAGACGCAGGACACGGTGGTCTCGCTCCGCGAGCTCAACATCGGCCAGCTCGGCGACGCGGCCTCGTGGCAGAACACGACCCTCGTCTACACCCACGGCTACGGCATGGTCGCAGCCGCCGGTAACGAGCGCACCGCCGACGGCGACCCGGTCTTCCTCGAGCAGGCCATTCCCGGCACCGGCTTCCTGACCGACCTCAACTACGAGCCCCGCGTGTACTTCGGTGAGCAGTCGCCGCCGTACTCCATCGTCGGTGGACCCGAGGGTGGCGAGCCGATCGAGCTCGACTACCCGCTCGGCGCCGACGGCGGTACCGAGACGCGTACGACCTTCGCCGGCAACGGCGGACCGAGCGTCGGAAACGTCTTCAACCGCCTCATCTACGCGCTGAAGTTCCAGTCGGAGCAGATCCTCTTCTCGGACTACGTCAACTCCGACTCGCAGATCCTCTACGACCGTGATCCCAAGCAGCGCGTGCAGAAGCTCGCGCCGTACCTGACGCTCGACAGCGACCCGTACCCCACGGTCGTCGACGGGCGCATCAAGTGGGTCATCGACGGCTACACCACGAGTGCGAACTACCCGTACTCCTCGGGCGTCTCGCTGTCGCGGGCCATCGCCGACTCGAACAACCCGGCTCCGACCTACGCGCTGGACGACATCAACTACATCCGCAACTCGGTCAAGGCAACGGTCGACGCTTACGACGGCTCGGTGAGCCTGTACGCGTGGGACGACCAGGACCCGCTGCTCAAGGCCTGGCAGAACGTTTACCCCACGACCCTCAAGCCGTGGACCGACATGTCTGCCGACCTCATGAGCCACGTGCGCTACCCGACCGACCTCATGAAGGTCCAGCGCTCGATGCTCGGTGTCTATCACGTCGATGACGCCCGTTCGTTCTTCCAGCAGGACAACCGTTGGACGACCCCGAACGACCCGCAGGACCCGGCGACCTTCCAGCCGCCGTACTACCTGACGATGAAGATGCCGAACCAGGACGACCCGTCGTACTCGATGTTCACGAGCTTCATCCCGGCATCCCAGGGCGGACAGGCGAGAAACGTGCTCACGGGCTACCTCGCCGTCGACTCCAACGCCGGTAATCAGCAGGGCACCAAGCGCCCGGACTACGGCAAACTCCGGATGCTCGTCATAGATGCGTCGACGACGGTCCCCGGACCCGGCCAGGTGCAGAACACCTTCGACTCCGATACGAACGTCTCGTCTCAGATCAACATCTTGAAACAGGGGCAGTCGCAGGTGCTCAACGGAAACCTGCTGACGCTCCCGGTCGGCGGTGGCCTGCTGTACGTGCAGCCGGTGTTCGTCCAGTCGTCCGGTGATACGAAGCTGCCGCAGCTCAGACGCGTGCTCGTCGCGTTCGGTAACAAGATCGCGTTCGAGAACACGCTGAGCGAGGCACTCGACACGCTGTTCGGCGGTGATTCCGGAGCCAACACCGGCGACGAGACCGTCACTCCGAGCGACCAGAACAGCGGCACGGGCGGATCATCGGGTACTCCGGCTCCGACGGGCGACTACGCGGCTGCCCTGCAAGAGGCGCGAGATGCCCTGACCGCGCGTCAGGCAGCGCTGACCAGCGGCGACCTCGCGGGCTTCGCGACGCAGGATGCCCGTCTCACCGCGGCGGTCCAGCGCCTGCTGGA
>JAKOMY010000175.1 GCA_022702225.1 Microbacteriaceae bacterium
CCGGTGAGGTCCCGTGCCCCGGTCGACGTACCGCTGTGCCAGCCGCCGATCAGTCCGAAGACCATGGCGCCGATTCCCGCGGCCGCGAGCGTTCCGACGATCCCCCACTGACGCCGGCGGCGGGGTGAACGACCCGTCACCTTCTACTTCTCCGACGAGGCTCGCGAGACCGGTAGGTCAGGAAGACGGCAAGGGCTATGGCGGCCCCCAGAGCGGTGAGCCCCGCGAAGACGAGCAGTCCCATCAACCGTGACTCCATTGCTGCAGACCCTCCGGTGTGGGCTGAGAGTCCGATCGGTTCGGACGTCGACGCCGACGACGGCGCCACCGGCGATGCGGTGGGGGTCGGTGAGGCGGTCGGAGTCGGCGACACGGCCGGAGTCGGCGAGACGGTAGGGGTCGGCGAGACGGTAGGGGTCGAAGCCTGGCCGCCTCCCGTCCCGCCACCGCCCTGGCGCACGACCTGACCGGTGACGGAGGCATCGTTTCCTGCCCCGATGCTGATGTTCGCGCGGTTCGTGTAGCTCCCAGCGACTCCCTGATCGGTGACGCGTGCGGCGAAGCGGACGTCGTAGTAGTGCCCAGCTTCCGCCGTGAACGTCACGGAGTCCGGCGTCGCCGCGTAGGTGGAACGGTCGACGGGCGCCCAGTAGCTGGGGAACTCCCACCCATTGGCGCCCGTGACCAGGCGAGACGACGACCACAGTTCGGCGTACTGCACCCCGTTCATCTCGCCGAGGAGTTCCTGATTCTCTGCGAGGACATCAGACACCTTGACGGTTTCGCCACCGGAGAATCCGCTCCGACCCGACCCCACCTGAACGACCCAGACGATCGTGCCGGTGACGGCGTCGTACTGGCCCCACTTGCCGTTGTCGCGGCCCGTGAAGGTGCAACCCTGGGTGCATACCGCGCCGGGACCCGGGTTAGGTGATGGCTCCACCTGGATACTGAGCGTGTGGCCGTCGATGTTGTAGACGACGGTCCCTTCCTCCGCGGCTTCGTTCTGCACCGTCACCCAGAAGAAGAACGTTCCGTGAAGGTTCTCGGGGTGCGCACTCAGATAGTCCGCGTCGAAACTGCAGTCCAGGGTGGCCTGATCCACGAGGCAGCGGCCCATGACCGCCCCTGCGGGATCGACCAGCGGGAACGCGTCCGAGCGGCCCGTGAGCTCCGGGGGCAGGGTGAGTGTGAATCCTGCGGGGGTAGCGGGGTTGTCGGGTAGCGACCAGGTGCCGCGGATCTCGGCGGACGAGCCGTTCTTCACCGTGGCGCTGGTGAAGTCGAGAGAGTCGATCGATGCCGTTGTGGCCCGCGCGGTCGCGGCCACCGACGCCGAGGGCGAGAGGCTGAAGGAGGCGACAAGTACGGCGATAGCGGCCATAGCGGCCAACGACGTGCGCGTCCATGCGGGCGGTCTGACTTTCGACGGGAACAAGGTCACGGTGACTCCAATGCAGAACTGATCTCGCATCCCGCATCGACGAAAGCTGTGCGGGACTCGCTTGGAAGAGTCGAGTCAGCGCGTTTCATCACGCGATCTCCCAAAATGATTTCGGGAGTTCTGCTTTGGTCCGCGGCCTCGGCGGAATGCTTGTCAGCGCCGAAGGAATGCAGGCTGCCGAACGCAGCTACTCCGCAGAAGGCCTGACGAGGAATGTCACGCGCGTCGCTTCTGCGGCGCTCTCGTCGAGCCGTTGGTAGGCGACCTCCAGCTCGTGAACCCCCGGGGCCAGACCGACTAGGCCCGACATTGTCGACCGGCCGATCCGCCGCTCCAGGACACCGGATGCAGGGATTTCCAAACCGGCAGCGAGTTCTCGACCGTCGAGACGGATGACGAGTGGACTTGCTTTCCACCCACGGACGATCAACGCCACGGGATCCGTCCCGGCCACCGCGCCCGCGGCCGGCGCTTCAATGAGCGGGACGAACGCGAAGGGCGCGGATGACACGACCGTCGACGTCCTCCCTTGGGAGTCGATCGTCACCGCGGCTACCCCCGCATCAGTCGGTCGTAGATCATCGATCTTGATCGACCACTGGCCCGACGCCGGTACCTCGGTCTCGGCTGCTGCATCCGGTCGTCCCTGGGGCCAAACGCGTACGCGGGTTCCCGGCGTTCCTCGTCCCTCGATGGCAGGCGCCTCGGTCGCCCCGGGCTCCCACGCATCGTCCACCGTCGGGGCCTGTGGCGCAGAGGAAGTGGTCGGTTCGGGGGTCGATTCAGGAAGGGCGGAGTGTCGTCCCGGTGCAGGTTCCGACCCGGACGGCACGTCTGAGCCGGCCACGGGCGTGACGCCGACATTCGGGAGCGTCAGCGTCGTCCGTGAGGGGGCTGGGACGGGTGGATCCAGCTCGACCACGACCGGTCCATCGGCATCCGCCTTCGGATCGACCGACTCCTCGGGAAGGGGCGTGTCGAGGGCGTGGGGTAGCTCCTCGCTGAGGAGCGGTCCCGAAGCCACCGATTCGTTCGCCGCGACAGACACTTCCGAAGAATCGAAGGCCCCCGTCAGCGCCGCGCCCGCCCCCGATGCACCCCCGACGAGGACGACGATCGACGCGGCGATGGCCAACGATCGTCGAGAGCCGACTGCTCGCCCACTCGGGGATCTCTGCGCCACGACGGCACGATCGAAGCTCGTGCCCGCTGCTGCCACGGCCGCGGCTCCTCCGACGAGCAGCAGCAAGGACGGCAGAAGCCCCACGACGGCGCGCGCCTCGTCGACGAGGGCCGAACAACGGCGACAAGTCGTCACGTGGTTCTCGAACGCCTGTCGATCTCGAGCGGACGCGGTGCCTTCCTGGACGGCACCGAACACGGCGAGAGCCCTGCGGCACTCCTCCGGGCACCGTTCGAGTTCGAGGTGCGCCTGCATCCAGGCCGCCCGCAATGATCGTCGAGCGCGGTAGAGCAAAGAGGACGTCGCCCCCGGCTTCAACCCGATGGCGGAAGCAGCCCGGCGCGGGGGAATACCTTCGACATCCACATACCAGAGCACGGCCTGCCAGCGCTCCGGCAGGGTTCGAAAGGCCCGCCCGAGCGTGGACGCACTGAAGCGAGACGCCATCATGGCAGCCGGGTCGCCGTCGGTGACATCTCCGACGACGGAATCGAGCTCTACGTCGTCGACGAAATGCTGCCTGTAGCGGTGCTCTCGCGACGCGAGATGACGCACGACGGTGTACAGGTAAGGGCGGACGAGTTCGTCCGGGCCCGATCCTCGACGCAAGGCGGTAATGGTCCGCTCGAATGCCTCCGACGAGAGATCATCCGCCATGGAGTGGGATGACACCACCGCAGCGAGCTTCGTGACGGGCAGGCGGTGCCGACGCCACAGGAGAGCGACAGCCTCGTCGTCCCCCTGCCGAATTCGAGCGATGAGGGATCGGTCGCTCGGCTCGCTTTCCGACATACGACCTCCGACCGTTCACCTTCGAACCAAAAGCACGAGCCTAGCAAGGGCCGAAATCTTTGTGGGACGTGCTCGCGGTAGAGATCCTGATCGTCGATCCATCGCATGACGAGCGACCCATGCGTCACTCCCGCGGCATCCTCTTCCCCGCACAGAACCCGTGCAGGCTCCTTCCTCGCCTGCATGACCACGTGCCCATCCATTGACTCCTCCGAAGAGTGGCCCCACCCGCTACCCGGGTGGGGCCACTCTTGTCTGTAGGTCTACCCCCTCTGGGAAAGTCGTGTTGCTACGACAAGGTGCTGTGGCAACACGACTCTCCTGGCGCGCTAGATGAGCGCAGTGCTAGCGGCGGGTCATGATCGCCGGAGCTGTCGGTACGAGGCCAGAAGTAGGACGCCGATCAGCAGTGCGAGGGATCCCCCCGCTGCCAGCGGCTTCCAGCCTTCGTCGAGTCCCGTGGCCGCGAGGTGCTGTGTGGTTGGAACGACGGGAGTGTGTGTCGTCGTGCAATCCGGATCGGTGGTGCCCGTGACGCAGTTAGACGTCGGCGGGGTCACGCCGGGGGG
>JAKOMY010000210.1 GCA_022702225.1 Microbacteriaceae bacterium
CGCGGGAGGGGCGTCGCTGTTCCGCTCCTCGCCGTCGGCGGCAGCCGTGGGTTCCTATCGGCTTGAAGCGAGGACGGGCGGCCCCGTTCCGGAACACGTCGCAGTCGAACTGCTCACACACATCGACGTATCGGGACTCTGCCATACCAGCCTCCCCGCCCTTGGCGGCGGGTTCGCCCACCCGCAGACGAGCACCGACTTTGACTCGGGGCAGTTGGCGAGTGGTGCGTGCGGTTCCTGAAGCAGTTCCCCGAGGATCACCAGACCATGACGGTAGCGGTCTGGTCTTTGTGCAGGCGCGTTCCCCTTCGCAGATCAGGTGTGCCGCATGATGCGGGGCCGTTTGGAGCGCTTCACCGGCCCCTCAGCGTAAAGTAGTGCCAAGTTTCCAGCACGAAAGCTTCGAATCAGCGATCCAGCCCAGGGGACCCACCACGAGTTTCGCAGCTCTGGCAATGTCGTAATGAGCAATGTGGGCATGCCCACATTCAGCACCCAAAACCACCAAAAACAGGCCCAAACAACTACCAGATGAAAATCGTCTAAATCCTCGTGACTCCGCGGGATAACGGCCTCTCAGGTCGTGTCGGCAAACACATTCAAGTCCCGTTAGCCACCCATTCCCGAAGGCCCGGCAGAGCATCGCTCGCCGGGCCTTCGTCATCCGAACCCCGCACTCCCCCGCGCCGTAGAATCGACGAAGGATGCCACGGCGAGCCGCCGGCATCCCCCAGACGGCTCGAGACCCCCGGGAGGCCCGCCGTGAACGATGATGTCGACGCGCGCCCGAAACTCGAGATGGACGCAGCGTCGTTCGAGAAGCTCGTGATCGATGAGCTGGACCAGCTGCCCGACGACATGGTCGACGGTCTGGACAACGTGATCTTCGTCGTCGAAGACCGCCCGGAGGACGGGTCTCTCGATCTGCTCGGCCTGTACGACGGCTGGGCGCTCACCGAGCGCGAGAGGTACGGGGTCGGCGAACTCCCCGACCGCATCATCGTCTACCGCGAGCCTCACCTCGCCGCGTGCGACGACGAGACCCAGCTGCGCGATGAGATCCACACCACTCTGGTCCACGAGATCGCACACTTCTACGGCATCGACGACGAGCGCCTGCACGAGCTGGGGTGGGCGTGATGGCGGGCCTGGCCACTCCCGATCTCGACGTCGATCTCGACACGAACCTCTCTGCCGCACCGCCGGCGTCGTGGCAGACGGTCGTGTGGAACGACCCCGTCAACCTCATGAGCTACGTCACGCACATCTTCCGCACGTACTTCGGGTTCGACGCCCCCACCGCGAACAGACTCATGCTCGCGGTTCACCACGACGGTCAAGCGGTCGTGGCTCGCGGCCCCCGCGAGGTGATGGAAGCGCACGTGCAGGCGATGCACGACTTCGGCCTGTGGGCCACGCTCAGGAAGGACCCCGCGTGAACGAGCGAATCGTCGTGCTGGAGATCAGCGGACTCGAAGCCCTGCACCTGGCCGGCATCGTCGGACAGTTCCGCGACCTGCTGGCGGACTCCCGCTCCGAAGCCGACCCCGCCATCGAGCGTCTGCTTCCCGACGCCTACCCCGACGACGCCGACGCGAGCCGTGAGTTCCGCCGCCTCACGGGCGAGGACCTCCTCGAGCGCCGATCCCAGGACGTCGCGACGGTGCTGCACACGCTCGGTCTGGACGGTGCCGACCTCGACCCCGAGAGCGACCCGGACGCGGCGATCGCCGTGGCCCTCGGCGAGACGGAGGCGCTCGCCTGGATGCGGACCCTCTCGGCGCTGCGGCTGGTCATGGCGACCCGTCTCGGCATCCAGAACGACGACGACCACGACTCGGATGATCCCCGGTTCGGCGTGTACGACTGGATCGGCTACCGACTGGACGGGCTCATCGGCGCCCTCGGCAGGGCCTGACGCGATAGGTCGTCAGTCGCCGCGCCCGCGGGGCCGTTCCGGTGTCCCTGGCGGGCAGGCGACGGCGGACGTCGTGACGCGATCCGTCGCCACGACGTACTCCCGGCACGCTCGACCCCAATAGTCGCCCGTAAGACGCAGCAGGTCGGAACCTTCCTCGAAGCGGTACGAAGCCACCACGAAGGTATCGCCCTTCTGCGACAGCAGCACGAGATCGAACGGGAAGAGGTCCCCCAGCTCCGTTGCGGCGCGGGCGAGGAACGCCGCCGCCTCGCGAGAGGGATGGTCCGAGACCCGAACCAACGAGCGCAGGTGATCGAGCACCGTCTCATCTGCGAAGGCGGCCGCGGACCTGTCCCCCTCGCGCTGGAGCGGGCGGGGCGGCTCTGAAACCGCCCGAGAGGTGATCGACGCCACCACGACGATCGTTGCGAACGCGGCGAACCACAGACGTCTCTTCCCGCTCACCGGCATCCCCACTCGCCACCGATGATCAGGGAATGGACAGGACGAGGTGGGCGAGGCCCGCCGGGTCGTGAGCTGCGAGGTGGCGGTCCTCCTGGGCGGCCCACCGGGCCCAATGCGGACGGTAGGTGTCGCCGTCTCGCCCGAGGGCGCGCGCCTTGCGCGAGGGGAGCGGCGCATCGACCCACACCGAGACGTCGGCGAGGCGGGCGACCTCGGGCGTCAGGAGTCCAGCCCCTTCCACGACGAGCGGCAACGAAGGATCGACGGCGTACGCCTCCGCGCGCGAGCCGGTCTCCCAGTCCCATCTCTCCCACACGCCGACGAGACCGCGAGCGTGCGGCGACAGGATCCTCTGCCGTGCGTACTCGACGCCCGCGGCGAGCCCGTCCCATCCGGGATACACATCGTCGAGCGCGACCAGTTGCACGCGCCCGCGCCCGGGCCACGCCGCAACGAGCCGTCGGGCCAGAGAGCTCTTCCCCGCCCCGCTACGGCCGTCGAGGGCGACGACCGGATTCGCGGCCCCGACCGCGACGATATGCGCTCTCACCGCGGCGAGGGCCGCCGTGAGAGCGTCGTCGACCGGGTCTGCGCTACTTCTTGAG
>JAKOMY010000086.1 GCA_022702225.1 Microbacteriaceae bacterium
CGAAACCGGTGAGCTGTGCCATGAATTTCTCCTTGTTCGGGGGTGATGAGGGGATGAGTTCGAACGAATGGGGACGTGGATGCGAAACCTGCGGGCGCCTCCTCTCCTACGTCGCGATCGTGGGGCCTGTCGGCAGGAGCGCGAGCAGCGCTTTCGGCACGGCAGGAGAACGGGAGGCGTCGAGCCCGAGAGCGGATGCCGTGGCGGTGTCTGCGACGGGATACTTCGTGCCGTCGTCCGAGACGAGGTACAGGCCGATGCCGTTGACGCCCGGCGCAGCCGCCGTGGCGGCGAGAAGCCCGGAGCCCGGGGCCACCTCGACGGCTCCGCCGGCCTCGACGAGCGCGACGGTCTCGACGGAGGCGATGCTCGTCCGCCCGTCGGTCCACACCGAGCACGGGGCCGCCTCGGGGGCCATCGGCGTCGGGGGCGTACGGGGCAGTTCGTCCTGCCACGCCGCGGCATCCGTGATGCGCGCCGCGACGAGATCACGCCGGTCCAGAACGCGTGGCGACGGCAGTCCGGACGAAGGGGCGGCGGTCAGCAGCGCCGCGACCGTCTCGGTGATGGGCATCAGACCCTCGGAGGTCACGACGTAGCGAGACCCGTCGCCCTCGGCATCCATCACCTGCCCGAGCGTGGTCGCTTGCCCGGCGATCTCCGGTCCGACCCCGCCGAGCGTCAACGGCGACAGACCGAGGTCGCGACCGCCGGGAATCGTGTCCAGCCACGCGGGCTCGACCGGGCGAGCCTGCGTCGGCTCGAAGCCGATCGCGCGCGCGGCCCAGGGAGCTTCGACGCGCGAGCGCACCCCGTTCCAGAGGAGCCACAGCTGCCCGCCCGACGTCACGAGCACTCCCTCGCCGTCGCCCAGGGGCGTCGTCCGGGGCGCCCCGCCGATCGTCAGGGACGTCGTGTCGTCGGCTGCGCACGCGGTCCAGGTCGGCGCCGGCGACGAAGCAGACGGCAGTTCGTCGGGGAGGCCCTCGACCCCCACCGCGCGGCCCCGGGGCACGGACGCGAGATCTGCACTCGAGACGCGGACCACCGGCGGCGGTCCCCCGACGAGAAGGGCGGCGGATGCCAGATTCCTGACGGGGTGGAGCACCTCGTCGATGAGCACGTAGCGGCTACCGGTCGTCTCGTCGACGAGGAGCGCGCCGCGCTGCTCGCGCCAGCTGTCGTTCGTCGTGAACAGGAAGAGATTCAAGACGACCACGACCACGATCGCGGCGGCCGCGACGGCGGCGCCGACCCCCATCCCGGTGGACGTGCGCCGAAGCGGACGGTCGGGTGAGTCGGGGTCGGACCGCAGGACCGCCGCCGAGAGGCGCCCGCGCAGGAAGAGGTGCGCGTCGACGAGATCCCGTCTGCCGTACATGTCGTCTCTCCTTTCCTGCCGTCATCTCGACCACGGCCGCACGGCCGCGGATGGTTCACACGATGTCCGCGATCCAGTCGAAGAGACCGGCCACGGCGAGCATCAGACCGGGGACGGCGATGGCGCAGCACCAGTGCAGGACGTCGCCGGCGCGGCCCCAGGTCGGTGCGAGGCGTGTGCGGGGAAGCACCAGGGCCAGCACGCACGCGTTGGCGGCGACGACCACCAGCAGGAGGACGGAGAGGATCTGCCACACCGGGTCGAGGGGCACGGCCTGCGCGACACCGAGCACCGCTGCCGGCAGCGCGGCGGCGACGAGCACCGCACCGCGTTGCAGCGTCGCGCGCAGCTCTCTCGCCTGCAGCACGACCCCGACGCTGGCGGCGACCGTCAGGGCCGCGCAGGTCCACTCGCGGACCAGCGCGAGGTCGATCAGCGCGGCGCACAGCAGAGCGGCCCAGGCGACCCACAGGGCGGTGGCCGTTTCGTGTGCAACGGTCGCGCGCCGCTGCACGTCATCGGCCGGGACGGCATCCAGGCCGGTCTGGAACTCCGCCGTCGACAGCGGTACGGAGTCGACGGCCAGTCCCCCGATCCAGGCGGCGAGCCCCGGGATGCCGCGCGCCAGACCGAGCGCGAGGACCACGAGGATCGCCGACGCGGCGGCCAGGTCGAGACCGAGCAGAAGCGGCAGGGAAAGGGCGGAGACCGCCAACATGGCCGCGCCCGCCGAGGCCAACAGCACGGGACGCACGCCGCCGCGCGCATAGGCCGCCGCACCCGCCGCGACGCCCCACAGGGCGGCTCCCGTCGCGAGGGTCGCCAGCGGGGAGACCTCGGCGCCGGGGAACAGGGCGGCGGGCACCGTCGCTCCCGCGACGCCGGCCGCGACGACGCCCACGCCGGTCAGGACTGCGGCGATCGGGTCATCCCACAGCCGCCCGACGAGAACACCCGCGGCGAGCAGCACCAGCGCGAGCGCACCGGCGATGAGGGGGGCGATCGTGCCGGCGCCGCCGGCGACGACGACGGCCGCCAGTGAGGCGACCGCGGTCGCGGCCAACGCCGCTCGGCGCGTCGACCTGGCCGACCAGTCGTCATCGCGCGCGTCGAGCACCGACTGCACGCCATCGACGACGTCGTCGTACTGCGCCGGGGCGAGCGCGGTCGCGCGCGGGCGTAAGAACAGCACGTCGCCGTCGAGGAGCCCCGCGGATGCCGTACCCAGGTCCTCATCGAGGGGCGCTTGGCCGAGACGCTGCAGCACCCACCCTCCGTGGTCCAGGCCCCGCGTGGCGAGCGAAGGGTCGAGATGACCGACGATCGTCGGCAGCAACTCCGCGATCGGGATGTGCGAGGGAACGGCGAGCTCGACGCGGGAGGTCGGCCCGACGACGCTGAGACGGCACATGTCGCCGGTGCTCGCGGCGACGAAGGGCTCTTCGGGCCGCCGGTGGTCCTCTGCCGTGCCGGGTGCTGTGCGCTGATCGAGCGTCGTCATGCACTGCACACGCGCCGCGACGAGGCGAGGGTTCATCGTGGGGGCACGACCTTCGCCGCGGCGCGATGAACCCCGCGCGGGGGGACAGCCGTGGAAGGGGTGACGCACATGCAGCGAGGAGAGCCGACATGAGCACCATTCCCTTCCGCAGGCAGCAGAGAGAGAAGCCGCCCGAGCTGCCCTCGGGCGACATCGAGCTGCAGGAGCCGCCATCACTGCCCGAGCTTCAGCCGAAGGATCCGCTGACGATGCTCATGATGGTGCCGATGATGCTCATCAGCGGGGTGATGATGCTCGTCTTCCTCGGCGAGCGCAATCCCGCCCTCGCCGTCGGGCTCTTCCTGGGCATGCTCGCCCTGGCGGTGCTCATGGTGCTGGTGCAGCTCACCCGGGCTGCGGCCGAACGCCGGACCACCGTGCGCGGCGATCGCCGAGACTTCCTCCGCTACCTCGGTCAGATGCGCGGGAAAGTCCGAGGTGCGGCCGCACAGCAGCGCGCTTCCCTGATGTGGCGGCATCCCGACCCGGCGTCGTTGTCGAACATGGCGATGACCGCGCGGCTGTGGGAGCGCCGCGGCAATCACGGCGACTTCGGCGAGCTGCGCATCGGCACCGGGTCGCACAGCCTCAGTCAGCGCATCACTCCCCTGTCGACCAAACCCATCGCCGATCTGGAGCCCCTGTCGGCGCGCGCGCTGCGGCGCTTCATCGCCGTGCACGGGTCGGTGCCCGGCCTTCCCGTCTCCCTGTTCGTGCGTCGTCTCGCGGACATCCGCCTCACCGGCGACGACGATGCCGCGCGGAGCATGGCCCGAGCGCTCGTCGCTCAGGCGGTGACGACGCACGCGCCGGATGAGCTGCGCGTCGCCGTCTGCACGACACCGGAGCGCGCCGCCGACTGGGATTGGACGAAGTGGCTGCCGCACGCGCAGCACCCGAGCAGCCAGGACGGCGCGGGCTCCGCGAGACTCTTCGCGACGGACGCCGCCGAGTTCATCGAGCTGATCGACGCCGACATCAACGGGCGCTCCCGCTTCGAGCCCGGTGCCTCTCCCACCGCCGAAGAGCCCTACCACCTCGTCGTCTTCGACGGCATCGCCCCCGTGCCCGGGTCGCGCATCACGGCGGGCGGATACCGCTGCACCACCGCGATCAC
>JAKOMY010000376.1 GCA_022702225.1 Microbacteriaceae bacterium
AGCCTTCGTCGAGTCCCGTGGCCGCGAGGTGCTGTGTGGTTGGAACGACGGGAGTGTGTGTCGTCGTGCAATCCGGATCGGTGGTGCCCGTGACGCAGTTAGACGTCGGCGGGGTCACGCCGGGGGGGTACGTCCGCGGAGCCCACGACGACGTTGACGTGCTTGTCGTTGGCGGTCACATTGATGTTGACCTTGACCATGTAGCTGAGAGTGGCCGTCTGCCCCACTGTCGAAAAGGTTCAACTGCATGAAGTCGATGTCGATCAGGTTCCCGATCCGCAATCCCGACAGCCACGTCGCCACCGGATGGCGCGCGGGAAACCCGACCGTCTTCTCGACGACACCCGCCGAAGTGATGCGCCGGTTCCGCTCATCGACGTTGTCGACCCGGATGCTGCACATGAACGAGCTGCTCGCGGGGTCGAGGGCGGCGAGAAGGAAGGATTCAAGCGTGACGTCGCCGCGGCGAAGAATTAGTCAGTGCTCGTCCCGGTCATCCTGCTCGAAGGTGAACAATTGGTCAGAATCGCTTGCGCCACCAGCGCCACCCCTTCCGACGCACTCGAACGAGGGCTTGGTGCAGAAATTCGTCGAGTCGCTGGGAAGCAAAATCACCGACGTCACCGTAGACGAGGTGAAGATAGCGAGCCTCGCGGACGCGGCCGTGCCAGCCTGCTGGAGTGTGGTCCCCCCGATGATCGGTTCTCAGCCACGGGATGCCGTCAGCATCAGTGACGGTCAACTCGTTGTCGTCGATGACGGCCGTCCACCCTTCGGCAATTGCGGGCACCGACTGCGAAGGAGCAAATCGCGGAAACCCCGCCGCCTCCATCGCTGCCGGCTGTGGATCTTCCCAGCCACGGCCGCTGTTCATCGTCGCGCTGACATTCAAAAAGGCCGCTCCCGGCGGCCCGGTTGCGGTGAGGAAGAACCAAACCAGGACTTCGTCTCCACCATCGCGAGTGCGGAAGACATGGATGTTCATGTCCTCGAGGTGGTCTCCTCGTAATGGTTGCCACGGCAGCCGCTGCACCCGTTCCTCTTCGACAAGCGCGAGTTGAGCACGCCAGATCTCCACGTCCGTCGGCCGCAATGGCGCGTTCTGATGCTGTTGGATGACGAGCAGCGACTGCCTAAGCTCAGCGAGGTCAGGGTCGGCATCCACGAGCCCTCTAAGAATCTGGAAACGAGCCTGCTGATGCGCGGCGACATTCTCAAGCGCACCCCGCCATTCCATGAAGCGACCCCAGGCGGCGCTCCACCTCACCGGCCTCTTGGCTAGTCCCCGTTGCCGCAAACTCGCCACCAGCGCGGTCCCCACGGTGATGCCGGTCTCCACAATGTCGTACTGCAACACCCCTTTATCCTGAGCTGCGTTCGCTGCCACGAGGAACGAATCCAGGGCCTCGCTCCACCGCTCCTGGCGCGCTGAAGTCGCGGCTGCGTCGGCAGCGGCGGCGAGGCTCATCACCCAGTGATCGAAAACCGTTCCGGGAAGTACGCGATCGTCGTCGTCTCGGAACTCGAGTTGGAGAAGTCGCAGCCGCTTCTCCAGATCATTGCCTGCAGAGCCTGTCCGCACGAGAGCATCCTCCAACGCACTGAGCGCGGCGTGCGCGGAAAGGGTGCGAGCAGACTCTCGATATTTCTCCGCGACCGGAAGGATATCCAGTACGACGCCTTCCACAAGGTCGATGCGGGGGATCTGCAGGAGTGCGACCGTGAACCTCGCGGCGCTGGCCAGGTAGTACTCAATAAGGACCGGATCGGGTTCGACATTCGCCTCGATACGCGCCGCGTACACCCGCACGGCCTGACGGAGCCAGACCGCTCCATGGGCTGGAGAACCAGTCAGGAGGAGCAGATCGCCGGCGTTATGCATCGCAGGAGCAAAGGGAAGTTGCTCATCGAGTTTCGCGACCACGGCAGCTTTCGCCAGCACGCTGACGCTGGCGGGCAGGTAAGACACCGCCGCCTGGACCCGTCCGATCTCACGCAATTCTTTCAACTGTTTGGCCAGAACATCGTTCAGCAGCTTCAAGTATGCGGCGGGATACGCGAGGCGACCCTCGCTGACGAGGAGCAGCGAATCGTGGACCGCGATGCGGTCATGTTCTGTCGCCCCGAGGCCACGCGAGTCCTTTCTAAACCGTGTGATGATCGACGCGCTCGCAAGCTCGGCAAGAACGCTTTCGAGCTCGAACTCGCCTATCCCGGGAAGGTGGCTGCACGCGTGACCGAGCGCCTGAAGAGGGACGTCTTCGCCTCCGCACAGGATGCCCATTACGAGCATGGTGCGAGCAGGCTCACTGAGTTCGTCCCACGTCATCAAAATCGCCGCGACAGCAGTCCGAGGATAGTGAACCGGCACGGACTGCTTCTCGTTGAGATCGACCTCATCGAGACGGTCGAGATAGGCGTTGAGGTTTCCTAGGTCTCCGCCGCGACGGGCTATCCAGTGGCACGCCATATCGAGCGCAAGTGGCCACCGCCCCATGGCGTCCGCCAACCTCTCGGCGCTCTCCGATGAAAGCGGCGCACAATTCGCGCGGCTGCCGAGCCTGCGAGAGATCAATGCGGCACATTCGCTCTCGGTGAAACCGTCGATTCGGAGAGATGGCGCGTGCGAGCGGGGCCACGTGCTGTCCTGACAGGTTATGACCACGTCGCCGTATCCGGACAGTGGTATCCAGTCGGCGACGGCCTCCACCGAAGCTACGTCGTCAAGGACGAGCAGCCAGGGGAACGGTATCCGGCTGAGGGTCTCCCGGAGTGCCTCCGACGCTGGCCGAGTCGAATCCCACGAATCACCAAGTTGCTCGAGGAGCGTGGGGAGCTGCGATTGCAAGAGCTGTTCGGACCCAGCGGACAGCCAGACGACACAGAAGTACCGTTCACTTCGTTGCGTCACCCAGGCGCTCACCGCGCTGGACTTCCCCGCGCCTGAAGGGCCGGTTACAACCGCCAATTGAGGAGTGGCGGCCGACGCGCCGATTAGATGGCTGTCCAAAAAATCGTCCACGACGCCACGCCTGATAACCTCGCCGACCGGCACGCCCAGCATCCGACCGAACTGCCGGCCTCCCGAAACCTGCGCCAGCTGCTGACCGGGAAGTCTGAGGATCTCCCCCACCATCTGCGCGGTGATGTACTGGTCTTGCGCAGAAGTCGCTTTTTCATCAACGAGGTCCCGCATGCGTGAGATCACCATTTGTGTGATGTTTCCCGCGACTTCCGCGTGCACGCCGGCGCGATATTTGAGGACACGCGCACGCAAACACGCGGAGAGCGATTCGATCGTCTCGTCCTCGGCAACTCGGAGAATCGAGAGACGAGCACGGCTGGTATCCAATCCGTCGACCGGTTTGCCGTTTCTTAGCGAAGCCTCGACGCGGGACGCAGGACCGGTGAGTCGACGATTGGTGCGGATTTCGTACTGCGCGCTGTGAGGATGCTCCACGAAGAGCGCGGACAGAATGGAAATGACACTAGGAAGCGTCAGCTGTGTCGATGATGTCGGCGATGATGCCTTGACCTGGACGGCGCGCTGAGGTTCGGCGCCGGGGGCAGGCAGGACAGCGAAGTCCGCAGAGTCCTGTCCGCGTACATCGACGCCCACGAGCCAATCACCCTCGGGGTTTGCGTCGAACTGATCGAGCAGCGCCTCGATCGTCACAAGATGCTGATACCGAAAGCCCGCGGTGCTATCCGCACCCCCAGAACCGCTCATTCTCGCCTCCCCCTGGCTGCACGCTCGCCAAAAGTTTCGCGACGGGCAAGCCCCGACACTCGCATGCATGTGACGTCTCGAGCAGGGCTCATCGCCACAGCGCCTCACGCTACCCCGCTTCGCACCAGCCCCCACTTCGTCACCCGCACATCACCTCGACACGCTTTCCGTCGCGGGCAATCCACCACCGGCCTTGATCGCGGCACGGCAGCGCGCCGATCAGAACCGGAAGGATGTCGACGAGTTCCAACGCCACCTAGTGCGATTCTCTCAAGCGCGCAGCTCACGGCGAGGGGCCGGGATTCTCGATCAGATTGAGCTGCGTGCCTTCGATGCCGATCAGGTCGCCGATCCGCAATCCCGACGGCTGCGTCGCCACCGATGAGCGCGCGGAAACCCGACCGTCTTCTCGACGACACCCGCGAGCGCCATCCTCACCGAGCCCACGCCGGCTCTCAACCGCGTCGAAGGCGGATGCCGCGCCATCCCACAACAGCCCCAGTCAAACACCGGTCAAACAAGTGGGACCAGCCAAGATGATGACAAATGGCTGATCAGAGGGTCTTATCTAGAGTAGGCCGCGGGGATCGGTACCAACCAGGCGCCGCGAGCGTCAAACAAGAGTCACTGATCCCCATCACTCAACGCCCAGAAGGGCAAGTACCGCCGACTCTTTGCGCCCGCCGTCGGGTCCTCGATCACGATGAGTCCAGCTGCTAGCGCATCGCGCAAAACTCGCGACACTTGCGCACTATTCGCGTCAGCGATTCGGAACCGTTCGCGGGCGGAAGAATTAGTAGTGGGCTCGCCGGACGCGTAGCGGAGTTGAGCATGCAGGTAGATCGCGTCTACGCGCTCTTCGCGAGTCATCTCCGCAAAGCTGCGCGGCCCAAAGACCGTGACCTTCGTGTGCCTTGCCTCAACGCTGATCTTCGGCGCGGGCAGTTGATGAAGCTCAACTTCGGTAGCAATTTTCTCCCAACCCGAACCACGTTCTTCAGAGATCCTCGCCCGAGTCATGAAGGACGCGAGGGCCTCATTGCGGGATGGGGGTCTTCCCCCGAGGAAGCGACGGATGTTGATGAGCGGTTCGCCGGGGTTCGTGAACTCGATCCGATTGGGGAAGATCTCGATCATCGGACCACTGCCTGAGATCGTGAGGTCCTGGTGGATGAGCATGTTGACCACGAGCTCGCGAATCACAGGGTCTGGGTAGCGCGGCACTTCGTGCCGAAGCCCTCCCACAGTGATCTCTTCGCGGGGAAGGAGTGCGGACATGTATTCCATGAGCCCCTCGAACCCCGCCGCGTAACCCCGCTGCCCGTCCTGACTGCGCACCGCAGCAGCTCGCGACGCCGTCCGGTATTCCGTCAACCGGGTCGCCTTACGGGCCACCGAAGGGAACCGTCCAAGATCGCGAGCGAACAGGAGCGCTCCGAGGTTTGTGACGGATGTGCCTGACTCAGATCGAACGAAGAACCCCTCGGCCGCAAGCTGATCCCCGACGCCGCGGCGAGTCTCCGGAAGCGGGAGCCGTAAGAGATCAAAGTACGAACCGTGGCTGATGAGCCCGATGGCTTCCTCGTCACTGAGTCCCGACTTCGCAGCACCGGTCTCGAAAGTGGTCCCCCTAAACGCCTCCCACAGTCGCGCCTCATGCTCCGGGTAGTCGCGAAGACTCTTCTTGTAGCTCCCGACCCGTATGTAACGATCCGACCGAAACGCGATCGGACGAGACCGGGCCGCATCAATTTCGAGGATGACGGCGGCCACACCGCCGCCGGTTTCGATTTTTCGGAAGTGGAAGTAGACCTGAGGGTCGAGCCCGCGCGCGAGCCACGGGATCAAGTCTTCGTTCCCCGCACCTTTGGCAGACAACGGATCGAACGATGTACCCACAACTGCGTGGTCGGCGTCTCGCACACCCCAAACCATGTAGGCGTGGGTTCGATTTGCCAGAACCGCCGCGTTTGCCAGCGCAGAGATGTATTCGCCGATCTCGCGAGGCTCGACATTGTTTTCTTTGAACTCAAGCCACGGCGCCTCAGAGGGAGCGGCGCACAATCTCGCGAGCAGGCTCTGGTCCTCAGTCAGCCCGGCCATCTACCCGTCAACCTAGAACCGCAAGAACTTATCATTCGCCTGCATCACATCCCCGGCGCCATATCCGTGAACCGCGAATAGTGCCCCTGGAACGCCACCGTGATCGTATCCGTCGGACCGTTACGGTGCTTCGCCACGATCAAATCGGCCTCACCCGCACGAGGTGAGTCCTTCTCGTAGGCGGCCTCGCGGTGCAGCAGCACCACCATGTCGGCATCCTGCTCGATCGAGCCCGACTCACGAAGGTCCGACAGGGCTGGCT
>JAKOMY010000231.1 GCA_022702225.1 Microbacteriaceae bacterium
CTGCCTCGACCTCAATCCGCATCCCGTGCGCGCCGAAGACCTCGATCACCCCGACGAGCTCCGCGTCGACCTCGACCCGATGCCGGGCGTCGACTGGTCGCAGATCGTCGATGTCGCCTTCATCGCCCGCGACGTCCTCGAGGACCATGGTCTGACCGGATGGCCGAAGACGTCGGGCTCGCGCGGGCTCCACATCCTCGCGCGCATCCGCCCCGAGTGGGACTACGCCGACGTGCGTCTGGCCGCCGAGACCCTCGCCCGCGAGGTCGAGAACCGCGCCCCGGGCCTCGCGACCGCCCGCTGGTGGAAGGAGGAGCGCGGCGAGAGCGTCTTCGTCGACTTCAACCAGAATGCCAAGGACCGCACGGTCGCCTCGGCGTACTCGATCCGCGCACTTCCCGACGCTCGCGTGTCGACGCCGCTCACCTGGGACGAGGTGCGCGACCGCCGCCCCGGGGAATTCACCGTTCTCACCGTGCCCGAGCGCTTCCGCAGCATGGGCGATCCCCATGCCGGCATCGACGACACGGCGGGCTCGCTCGATGCGCTCCTCGCCCTGGCGGAAGGGCTCGGCCCCGCCGAGAAACCCCCGCGCGGCTCCGACGGTTCGGGTCGCCGAGCCTCGACCATGCCGCTCATCGAGGTCGCGCGGACGAAGACCAAGACCGAGGCGCTCGACGCCCTCGAGACCTGGAAGCAGCGGCATCCCGACGCGGCATCTGAGCTCCACCCCGCCGACGTGCTCGTCGACGGTATGCGCGGGTCGAGCTCGCTCTGGTACCGCGTGCGCGTGAACCTCCAGCACGTGCCGGATGCCGAGCGCCCGGCGCAGGAGGACCTGATCGCCGACTACGACCCCTGGGCCGGCCGCTCAGCTCCCTGATCCCGCGTGAGCGAGGCGACCAGGTGGCGCCGACCGTAGCGGTACGCGTCGTCGAGGTCGCCGCCGAGGCGGAAGGCCCCCGCGAGCTCCATCGTGACGAACCCGGTGGCCCACGCCGTCAACAGCCGAGCGGCGTCGAGCGCGTGCGCCTCACCCACCGCCGACGTCGTCGCGCGCAGCACCGGCGCGCTCGTGGCAGCAAGTCGGTCGGCATCCACCACCGTCGTGGACAACAGACGGAACGCCTCCGGCCTGTCGTGCCCGAACGCGCGAAAGGCGACCAGTAGGTCGTCGAGATTCGCGGATGCCGTCTCGAGCCGCACCGTCAGGTCGTCGGCCGCGGCTGCCCCGACGAGTCCGAGCAGGGCCTCGCGGTCGCGCACCCTCTTATACAGCGACGGAGCCTTGACCCCGACCGCCTGGGCGACGGCCTGCATCGTCACGACGCTGGGTCCGCCCTCTTCGAGCAGTCGCGCGGCCGCCTCGACGATCTCGTCGAGCGACGTTCTCTCCGGTGTGGGCACGGACCCTCCTCATGGCTACGCTAATAAGCTATCATGGCTAATGTTCGTAGCCATCCAGAAAGGCACCCCGTGAGACTCGCTCCATCGCTCCACCGCATCGGCAACGACATCGTCGCCTCTTACCTCGTCGTCGCCCCCGACGGCATCACCCTCGTCGACGCCGGACTCCCCGGCATGTACGCCGACCTGCGCCACGAACTGGACGGCCTCGGCCGAACCCTCGACGACATCCGCGGCGTCATCCTCACCCACGGCGACAGCGACCACGTCGGCTTCGCGGAGCGGCTCCGCCGCGAGCACGGCGTCCCCGTCTTCGTGCATGCGGGCGACGCCGATCGCGCCCGCGGGGGCGACAAGCCGAAGAGCGCGATGGGCCCGTTCCGCCTCGGCCCACTGCTGAGCTTCGCCGCCTTCGGCATCCGCAAGGGGATGCGTCCGCAGTGGCTGACCGAGGTGCGCGAGGTCGCCGACGGCGAGACCCTCGACCTCCCCGGAAGCCCTCGCATCGTCGGCATGCCCGGTCACTCCCCGGGTAGCGTCGCGGTCTTCTCCCCCGCGGTGCGCGCCGTGTTCGTCGGCGACGCCCTCACGACGCGCCACGTCCTGACCGGTCGCACCGGCCCCGGACCCGCGCCCTTCACCGACGACCCGGCCGAGGCGCTCGCCTCGCTCGATCGCATCGCGGGACTGGATGCCGACTGGGTGCTGCCCGGCCACGGCCCGGCGTTCCGCGGCTCTCCGGCGGATGCGGCGGACGCGGTGCGGAGGGTCGCGCGCGGCTGACGCGGACGCCTACGCGGCTCGGACCGTGTCGGTCGGAGCGGGACGTACGGGTGGGCGAGGACCCCGGCACCGCCAGGCCGCGCCTCGGCTCGGCTCGAGCGACAACGCACACGGAACGCAATCCCGGGTTGCGCGATTCAGCGCCGGCGCGACCGCCCCAGCACCTCTTGTGCCACAGCCGCGAGGGTGCTCATCGCGCGCGCCGGGCTCACGGCATCCGCTGCCTGCCGCGCCTCGGCCGCAAGACTCTCACGCAGCCCGTCGTCGGTGAGCACCCGCCGCAGCGCATCGACCAGAGCGTCGTCATCGCCGTCCGGAACCAGGATGCCGCCACCCGACGCGAGCATGTCGCGCGGGCCGTAGCGGATATCCCACGCCACCACCGGCGTCCCGTGCGCGAGAGCTTCAGCGAGAGCGAGCCCCTGCCCCTCGAAGGCGGAGGTCGTCAGGTACACGGCGGCTCGGTCGAGCACAGCGCCCGGCTCGGTGGTGAGCCCGGGCAGCGAGACGGCGTGTTCGTGTCCGTGTTCGGCGACGAGAGCCTCGAGTGCCCCGCGCTGCGCTCCCTCGCCCCAGAGTTCGAGCCGAGCGTCCGGCACGTCGCCGAGAACGCGCGCGAAGGCGTCGATCGCCCGGTCGAGCCGTTTGCCGGGGGCGAGTCTCCCCAGCACCACGACGAGGCCCCGCTCACGCTGCGACGCCGACACAACGGCATCCGGAGCCTCCACGCCGTGCGGTGCGACCACGTCGTTCGCCGCGGTGCCGAAGCGCGCCCGCACGTCATCGCGCTGGTACGCGGTCGGCCACAGCACGGCGTCGAAGCGCGGTGAGATCTCGAACCACCGCGTCCACAGGGGGTTCAGCTCCGAGTCGGCCTGGAACGGCGGCTCGAGGTGGATCGTGTGCACCGTGTGGACGATCCGCACCTTGTCGTCGCCCCACCCCGCGATGAGCTCGCCGAGCTGCCGCGACTCGCAGATGACGACGATGGGCCGGTCGTTCTCGGCGCGGAGCCGATCGGCCAGGTGGCTCAGCCACGCGCGGTACAGCGCCCCGAATCCGTCGATCACCCCGACGGCTTCTGCCGCGGCATCCCGGACCACGATCGGCGCGGTCGTGAGATGCCAGTCGGGGTCGATGACCACGGGCAGCTCGACCGCTCCCCGAGCCACGCTCCGGTACTCCAGCGCCGGGTCGGCAACGCCCGCGTGCGCCGCTTCGCGCAGCCATCCCGCGGCTCCCCCGTCGGCGTCGACGGCCTCGTCGAAGAGGTTGCGGAAGATCCCGGATGCCGAGGCCGCCCCCCGGTCGACGAAGGTCGCGCGGTGCGCGGAGTGGGCGTCGGCGTCACCGGGGTCGACGGTCAGCAGAAGCGGTTCCGCGCCGGCCTCCGCCATCTGTCGCGCCCGCGCGAGGGTGGCGATGGTGTATCCGCCGTCGAGGTCGGGGATCAGCCGGCTCGACAGGATGAGGTACCACGCGTCGGGGAAGTCGCCGGAAGTCACGCCCCCATCCTCCCCCACCCGCCGCGTCCCCCGCGGCACGCCGGAAGCGCGGCAGCCCTGTCCTTCTTTCCGCCGGAAGCGGCGGAGCGCACGCGCAGCCGCGAACGCGAGGACACGTGACACGCCCTCCCGAGTCGATCGGGCCAGGGTCCCGGTTTTGCATACCCTTCGCGGACAGACAGAGCGCCGCCGACGCCG
>JAKOMY010000305.1 GCA_022702225.1 Microbacteriaceae bacterium
AGGTGGGTCAGCGCCTCGGGCGAGAGCCCCGAACGCACGAGAGGGGTGTCGATGAAGCCGGGGCCGACGGCGTTCGTGCGGACGCCCTGGGCGGTGTACTCCAGGGCAGCGACCTTCGTCAGGCCCACGAGGGCGTGCTTGCTCGCGACGTATGCGGCGTTCTGGGCGAGGCCCACGGAACCCAGCACGGATGCCATGTTCACGACCGCTCCGCCCCCGGAGGCCACGATCGCGGGGAGCTGGAATCGGAGCCCGTAGAAGACGCCATCGAGGTCGACGGCGCGCACGCGATCCCACGCCTCGATGTCGTAGTCGCCGATGTTCTGGGGAGCGGCGCCGATGCCGGCGTTGTTCACGGCGAGGTGAAGACCGCCGTAGGTCTTCTTCGCGAACTCGACGGCAGACTCGGAGTCCTGCCACTTCGCGGTGTTCTGGGCGAACGCGGTGGCGCTACCTCCGACGACGGTGATCTCCTGGGCGACGCGCTCCGCGGCATCCAGGTTGATATCGGTGACGACCACCGACGCGCCCTCCCGGCCGAGCTGCCGCGCGATCGCGGCTCCGATTCCGCTTCCTCCGCCGGTGACGAGGGCGACTTTCCGAGTGAACCTGCTCATGGGTGCTTCTCTCTCGCCGTCGAGTCGCCCCGGCTTTCGCGGTGACCGCATGCGCGTGAATGAAAACGATCCCCGGGCCCGCGGTATTCCGCCTCAGTCGCCGTCGTCGTCGCCGAGGCGCAGCTCGAGGCTCAGCTGATCGGCATCGAGCTCGGCGAGCGCGTGACGCAGGGCCGCGGTGCTGAAGCGCCCGTCTCGGCTCACGTCTTGCAGCCGCTTGCGCATCGCCTCGATCGAGGCGAGCCGCAGTTCGAGCAGGTCGCGACGACGCACGGTCGCGTCGTCGTCGGGTGGCTGCACGAGACGCGCGCCGGCCTGCTCGATCAGGTCGGCGGGGAAGGGGTCGCCGTTGCGCCGGGCGAGCGAACCCGATTGCACGGCCGCACTCGCGGCATCTCGGAGCTCCGACGTCAGGGCCCGCTGCTCGTCGTGCGAGGGACCCTCGCCGCCGTCGCCGGAGAGGCCGACGGACCGCACGACGGGCGACAGTGTCAGCCCCTGCAGCACCAGGCTGAACAGCGCCACGAGGAACGCGACGAAGATCAGCAGGGGACGCTGCGTCGTGCCCTCCGGCAGTGTCTGAGCCGCCGCCAGCGTCACGACGCCCCTCATGCCGGCCCACACGATCACCGCGCCGTGACGCGCGGTGAGCGGGGAGTCGCGGTAGTAGTCGAGATCGGCCATCGTGCGCGAGATGCGCGAGCGCATCCACCCGATGCGCCGCTCGGTCCGGGCGGGGTCGGCGCCGCGCTCGCCGAACTGCTCGGGCGCTTCGCGGTAGGCCTGTTCGAAACGATCGAGCCGGTCCTGCGCGCCTTCGATCCGGTCCTGGTGGCGGGCGTGGCGGCGGCTGCGTCGGGCCTGGAGGCCGATCAGGCCCGCGACGTAGAGCGCGCGCACGAGCAGCACGATGCCGAGAGCCGACAGCGCCAACCAGGTGCCGTGCCAGAGCCCCTCGTGCTCACGGAGGTTAGCGACGACGATGTCCTTCAGCTCGAGACCGAAGACGAGGAAGACCCCGCCCTCGAGGATCAACTCGACGGTGCGCCAGTTCAGGCGATCGCTGATGCGCTGCTCGGGCGTGAACCGCCGTGCGGCCCCCTGACCCGTGACGATGCCCGCGACCACCGCGGCGACCAGACCCGACCCACCCAGGTGCTCGGTCGGCAGGTACGCGAGGAACGGGATCGTGAAGCTCAGCGCCGTGTTCGCCGCGGAGTTCGACACGCGTTCCCGCACGCGCAGGTTCACCCACCCGATCACCGCGCCGAGCACGAGCGCGATGACGACGGCCCAGGCGAAGTCGGCGAGGGCGTCGCCGAACGCGAAACCGGATGCCACGGCGGCCACGGCCGTGCGCAGGAGGACGAGCGCCGTCGCGTCATTGAGCAGACTCTCGCCCTCGAGCATCGTCACCACGCGAGGCGAGATGCCCAGGCGCTTGGCGATCGAGGTGGCCACGGCATCCGTGGGACTCAGGATCGCGCCCAGGGCGATGGCGAGGGCGAGGCCGAGACCCGGGATGACGGCCCAGAAGAAGAGGCCGAGAACGAGAGAGCTGAACACGACCAAGAGCACCGACAGTCCGGCGATGGGCGCGAAGTCGCGGCGGAATTCGATGGCGGGCACCTGCACCGCCGCGGAGTACAGCAGCGGCGGAAGCACTCCGACGAGGATGACCTCGGGGTTCACCGAGAAGGGCGCGACGAACGGCAGCAGGCTCACCCCCGCCCCGATGGCGAGCAGGACGAGAGGCCCGGCGACGTTGAAACGCGGCCCGATCACCGTGGCGAGAGCGACGACCACCACCCCGGCGAGGACGAGGAGGAGGGGATCGATCATCCTCCGAGGCTAGCCGTCCGTGCGTGGCGGCCCCGATCGATGAGATGGCAACAGGCTGAGACTCAGCTCTCGGCGCGCACCGCCGCAGCCACGGCCTGCATTCCCGCCAGGGTCTCGGCGAAGCTCGTGGACAGCGGCGAGAGACCGATCCGAAGCCCGTGCGGGTCGCGATAGTCGGGGATGACATCGTCCTTCCACAGGCGTGCGGTCACGGCCCGCATCGCGGGGTGCGAGAGCGTCACGTGTCCGCCGCGCTCTGCCGGGTCGCGCGGCGAGGCGAGACGCACGCCGAGCGGACTCAGGATGCCATCGGCCACCCGCACCGCGAACTCGGTGAGCGCAACCGACTTCGCGCGTACCGCCGCGATACCGGCGTCGGCGAGGAGGTCGAGGGTGTCCTGCATCGCGATCATGGCGAGCACCGGAGGGGTGCCGGAGAGGAAGCGGCGCATGCCCTCGGCGGGGAGGTATCGCGGGCCCATCGAGAAGACGTCGGCGGCACCCATCCACCCCTGCACGGGCTGGGTCAGGGTGGCGTGGTGACGCGCGGCGACGTAGGCGAAGGCGGGCGACCCGGGTCCGCCGTTGAGGTACTTGTAGGTGCAGCCGACCGCGAGATCGGCGCCCCACGCGTCGAGCTCGACCGGGACCGAACCCGCCGAGTGGCAGAGGTCCCACAGCACGAGCGCACCGGCGCGGTGGGCGATCGCGGTGAGTTCGGCGCCGTCGGCGAGGAAGCCCGAACGGTACGAGACGTGGCTCAGCAGGACCACCGCCGTACGGGATCCGACCGCGGCGCGGAGCCGGTCGGCATCCACTCCCCGTGTCGTGTCGACGTCGATCCAGACCACGCGCGCTCCCCGCTCGGCGGCGATGCCCTCGACGAGGTAACGATCGGTGGGGAAGTCGTCGCGCCCGACGACGATCTCGACGCGCTCGGGGTCGCGGGCCGTCTGCGCGTCGAGGGCCGCGCGCAGCATCTTGTACAGCAGCACGGTGGTCGAGTCGCCGATGACGGTCTGACCGGATGCCGCGCCCAGCGCCAGTGCTCCGATCCGATCGCCGATGACGAAGGGGAGCTCCATCCACGCTTCATCCCACCCGCGGATGAGGCGGCCGCCCCACTCGTCGGTGACGAAGCGCGCGAGCCGGTCGGCGGTGGCGCGGGGCGGGCGACCCAGCGAGTTGCCGTCGAAGTAGACCAGCGGGCTCTCGCTGCCGACGAACGCGTCGCGGTGAGGTGCCAGGGGGTCGGCGGCGTCGAGGCGCTGCGCCTCGGCCCGGAAGCTGTGGCGGGGAGGCTCGAGCGGGTCCACGGAGCCGAAGTCGGGGGAGGGGTCAGTCGACACGGGTCAGCTCCTCGGTCGGTACGACGCTCGCGCGGCTCAGCCACGTCGCGACCTCGTCGTCGGTGGGAGTGTCGCCGGCGACGAAGCTCGACACGGCGTCGATGGGGGTGGTGCGGGGCCAGGGGTCGGTGAGTGCGGCCACGAGAGCGTCCCCGCGCACACCCGCCTCGGTCATCGCGAGCAGCTCGCGGCGGTTCACGCCGACGGGGAGGGAGCCGTTGCCCAGGTCGGTCCCATAGAGCACGCGCCCGCCCCGCGCCGCGAAGGCGCGCAGGTTGGCGATCGCGCGCTCACGGTCGGCGCCGCGGTGGATGTCGAGCGTCGAGATCCAGGCCTGGCCTGCGGCGACCGCTCGCGCCAGGGTGCGCCGCGCGACCGGAGCGTCGAAGGGCGTGTGCGCGAGCACGGAGACGCCCGCCTCGATCGCGCGGTCCACCTGCCCGGGTCCCTGGGCGTGCGCGACGACGGGTAGACCCCGTTCGGCGGCCGAGGCGACCACGGCGGCGAGGGCGTCGTCGGAGATCACCGGTCCGGCGTCGGCATGGAGTGCGACCTTGATGACCGAGGCCCCGGCATCCGCCTGCTCGTCCACCGCGGTGCGCGCGCCGCCCTCGATCCCCGGATGCCGTGAGGCATCGGTGACGAATCTCACGATCGACCGGGGAGCCCAGGACCGGCCGTCGGGGTACCCACCGGGAACGGTGAGGAACGCCCCGGCGAACGCGGTGCGGGGAAGGCCCTGCGGCCGTCGAGCGAGTGAGAAGGGATCGCCGCCGAGGTCGACGACGGCGGCGATCCCCCGCCGAGCCAGCGAGGTGGAGTCGATCAGGTGCAGATGCACGTGGTGATCGACGAACGCGGGCAACGCGGTTCCCGCCTCGGCGGTGAGCGCGCGGCGTACGCGCCACGCGGCGGAGAGTGTCACGCCGGCGCGATCAGATCAGCGACAGCTCGCGCAGCTTGGTCTCGACGTCGGCGTTCGACGGCTCGACGTGGTGGCTGGAGTCGGGGTAGACGACCACGGGGATGCTGGTGCGCCCGGAGATCTCTTTGGCGACGTCAGCGGCGGCGGGGTCGGCCACGAGATCGATGTACTCGTAGTCGATGCCGAGCTCGTCGAGCTGCTTCTTCGTGCGGATGCAGTCACGGCACCAGTCGGCGCCGAACATACGGATGGTTGCGTCGGAGGACATGCTTCCAGCGTACGCCGCGGGGCGGCGAGCAGCGCCGCGAGTCAGGCGGTGACTTCGTCTTCGAGAGGCTCGATGGCACGCACGGCCTTGCCGACACGGCTCTTCTTGGGTGCGTAGACCACGAGGGCGTGGAAGACGAAGCGCACGAAGAAGGCGGCGATGAGGGTGAGGGCCGCCGCGATGACGCTGGGCATGTGCGCCTGGCTGACCAGGACCCAGATCACGGGGATGCGGATGATCGCCTCGACGCCGTTGAACGTGAACGACTTGATGAAGCGGTGCCGCATGAGCCCCGATTCAGCCCGCATATCGGCGAAGACGAGGTATTCGAGGGCGATGAAGTTCGCGACGATCGTGACGATGCTCGCGATCACCGCGGCGAGCAGGTACTGCACGCCGAACGCTTGAAGCGCCCACATGATCGCGAGGTTGGCCAGGGCGCCGAGGCCGCCGACCACGGCGAAGGCCGACATGCGCCCGAAGCGCAGCATGGTCAGCTGCACCAGGAAGCGCATGCCCTGGCTGAACGATGCCTTCGACTCGCCGGCGAAGCGGGGTGCGAACGAGAACGGGACCTCGACGACGCGCATCTGCTTGCGGGCGAGGATCTCGAGCAGGATCTTGAAGCCGCGCGGCTGCAGCGTCTCGATGTCGAGCGTGCGGCGGTCGACGAGGAAGAAGCCCGTCATCGGATCGGTGCAGTTGTTGAGCTTGCGCGGGAACATCGCCTTGGTCAGCAGCGTGGATGCGCGCGAGACCGTGGTGCGCACGGCGTTGGCGAGTCCGTCGGAGGTGCCACCGGCGACGTAGCGCGAGGCGACGACGACGTCGGCGTCGCCGATTTCGGCGCGCGCGAGCATGTCGGCGATGACCTCGGGCGGGTGCTGGAGGTCGCCGTCCATGACGACGCAGAACTCGGACTCCGCCGCGCGGATTCCCTCGACCACCGCACCACCGAGGCCGCCCATCGGATCGTCGCGGTGGATCAGACGGACGGGGATGTCGGCTGCAGCCGCGACCTGCCGGATGATGTCGGGGGTGTCGTCGGTCGAGTCGTCGACGAAGATGATCTCGATGGTGCGACCGAGCAGCGCGTGGGTCGTTCGTCGGACGAGCTCGGCGACGTTCGGACCCTCGTTGAAGGTCGGAACGATGACGGAAAGGTCCATAGATGCTCGCGTTTTCTCGGTGAGACGGAAGTGAACAGCGCGGACCGGCCGGCGCGTGCCCGATCTGAAAGTCTGGCGCACTTACCTGGGAGATCACGGATGCCCGCCTCGGTGGACCCTAGCAAATGGCCCGTGACGCGGGGATTTTCTGCGGTGCCCTCCGATATTCGGTGGGTCAGCCGATCTCTTTTCTCAGATCGTCGACCGTCATTCCGTAATTCATCCGGATGACGGGCAGTGCGAGTTTATCGGTCCCGATGCGCACGTACCCGTGTTCGATGGTGCGACCGAGTTCGAAGCCCGCACGACGCACCCCCTCTTTCGTCGTGTCGTTGTAGTGACCGAAGGGATAGGCCACGACTTCCTTCGCCCCGAGGATCTGAGCCGACCGGTTCAGGTCTGCGGCGATCGTGTCGGCGTCTTCGTTGACCATCCGCCCCTTGCCGTTGGCGCCGGCGCGATGCATGTCGTGAGTGTGCGAGCGCTGGAGGACGAAGGGATTGGGCGTCCCCTCGGTACGCGCCGAGGTGATCACGAACGAGGTGGTGAGCAGTTTCCGGTCGTTGACGATCGGGGCCGCCATCTCGAGCCAGGTGCTGTCGGCATCGTCGTCGGTGATGATCACCGAGTGCTTCGGGAGGTACAGCTGCCCGTCGATGAAGGCGCTCAGCTCATCCCAGGTCGGCAGGTAGAACGCCGACTGCTGGATGTGCGCCATCTGCGCGTCGAAGTCGCCGATGTAGGCGTAGTTCAGCCGCAGCCAGTTGTCTTCGCCCTTCGGGTTCCGCGTGAACTGGTGATACATCAGGATCGGGATGCCGGCGGCCTCCGCAGCGTTCGCCTCGGGAGTCGTCCACCCCGCGTGGAGCGTCCGCTGCCGGTCGGTGCACGTGACGAGGTCGGCGCCGTTCAGTCGCGCGCTCTGCGTCTTCGCGGTGGCGTCGGTCGCCGCGTCGTACCACCCGGCGAAGACGCGCCCGTCGGCGCGGGGGATCGGAAGGTTCTGGTAGCGCACGCCCTGCGTCTGCAACTGCGGAGCAAGCGCGATCCCGTCGCCCGCGAACGACACGGCACACGACTGCGGATCGGTCGAGGTGGCCAAGAGAGCCTGGGCGGGAGTGAGGGGTGTGGGCGTCGGCGTCGGGGTTTCCGAGGGCGTCGCGCTCGCCGAGGTGTCCTCGGTGACGGGGGGTGCCTCGGGGATGCGGGTCAGGGCGACGGCGGCGACGCCGGCTCCGATCAGCGCGACGGCGATGACGGCGCTGATCGTGCGTTTGCGACGAAGACGGCGGGAGGCACGGCGGCGGTGCTCGGCTCGGGTGGTGTTCATGGTGCCTCGGGTCGGACGGGTGAGTCGGCGCGATCCTATCGACGCGACGTGCCCGCTCCGTGAACGAGGCGTCGCCCGGCGCGGCGCTCGCGCGATGATGAAGGCATGACTCGCATCGGCATCGTCGGGACCAGTTCCATCTCCGAGCGCTTCGCGGAGGCGGTGGCCGTCGTCGAGGGCGTCGAGATCGCGCGGGTGGCCTCTCGCGACGCCGCGCGCGCGAAAGCCTTCGCCGACACGATCGGGGCGCCGCACACCGCCCTCGGCCTCACGGAGCTCCTCGCCGCCCCCGACGTCGATGCCGTGTACCTCGCCAGCCCCAACGCGCTGCACGCGGAGCAGGTGCGCGAAGCCGTGGATGCCGGCATCCCGGTGCTCGTCGAGAAGCCTGCCGTCCTGTCGGCGCGGGAGTGGGATGCCGCGGTGTCGCACGCTCGCGAGCGCGGCGTCGTCGTGCTCGAGGCGATGCGCTCGGGATACGACCCCGGCCTGGAGGTGGTCCGCGGGCTGCTGCCGCGGCTGGGGACGCTCCGCCGGGTCTCTTTCCGCTACGAGAAGCGGTCGGCGCGTTACGACCACGTTCTCGCGGGGGAGCAGACGAACATCTTCGATCCCGCTCTCGGGGGAAGCGCCCTCCGTGACCTCGGGGTGTACCCGCTGCACGCCCTGGCACGGCTCTTCGGTGCCCCGCGCTCGATCGCCGGCGTCCGCGTGGGCATCGCCTCGGGAACGGACGGGCTCGGGAGTGCACTCGCCGCCTACGACGGCTTCCTCGCCGACATCGCGTGGTCGAAGATCACCGACACCGCCCTGCCGAGTGAGATCCAAGGGGAGGAGGCGTCGCTGTCCATCGACGCGATCGACGCCCCCCGGCGCCTGACGCTGTCGCCGCGCGAGGGCGATCTCGAGCGGATCGAGGTCGAGGCCTCGGCCAACCCGATGGTGGGAGAGGTCGAGCGCTTCCGCGACGCCGTCGCCGGTGCTGACATCGCGGACGACCAGCGTCTCACCGGCCTCACGCTGCGTCTCGTGGACGAGATCCTGGGTGCCGCGTCGGTGTGACGATTCACCCGCCGTTTCCCCCGCGGGGTGAGGATGGGCGGGTGGAGCGACCCGGTCGAGTGAGCGAGGTGTTCCTCGCGTTCCTGCGCCTCGGTGTCACCTCGTTCGGCGGGCCGATCGCGCATCTCGGCTACTTCCGCGACGACCTGGTCGTGCGGCGGAAGTGGATGGACGACCGCGCCTACGCCGACCTGGTGGCGCTCTGCCAGTTCCTCCCCGGCCCGGCGTCGAGTCAGGTGGGTTTCGCGATGGGCCTGCAACGCGCCGGTTTCTTGGGGGCGCTCGCCGCCTTCCTCGCCTTCACCCTGCCCTCCGCCATCCTCCTCGTCGCCTTCGCCGGGGGAGCGGCCCTGCTCGGCGGACCGGTCGCCGCGGGCGTGATCTCGGGCCTGCAGATCACGGCGGTGGCGATCGTCGCGCAGGCGGTGTGGGGCATGGCGCGCACCCTCGCCCCCGATGCCCCGCGTGCGAGCATCGCCGTCGCGGGCCTCGCTCTCGCACTGCTCGTTCCCGGAGCGCCGGGGCAGCTCGGCGCCCTCGCCGTCGGCCTCCTGGGCGGGATCGTCCTGCTGCGCGGCGCGTCCGAGACACCCGCGCCGTCTCTGCCCTCGTTCGGCGTTCCCCGCGTCGTCGCCGTGACGTGCCTCGTCCTCCTCGCGATCGGGCTGGTGGGACTCCCGCTCCTCGCGGCGACGACCGGGTCGGATGCAGCTGCGCTCGTCGATGCCTTCTTCCGCTCCGGCGCCCTCGTCTTCGGGGGAGGTCACGTCGTGCTCCCCCTGCTGCAGGCCGGGGTCGTCGAGACCGGCTGGGTCTCGCCCCAGGCGTTCCTCGCCGGCTACGGCGCCGCACAGGCGGTGCCCGGACCCCTCTTCGCCTTCTCCGCCTACCTCGGCGCGGAATCGTCCGTCGGGCCTGGCGGCATCGCCGGTGCGGCGATCGCCCTCGTCGCGATCTTCCTGCCCGGGTTCCTCGTGCTCGTCGGCGTGCTGCCGTTCTGGGACGCGATGCGCGGCAGGCCCCGCGTGCGGGCCGCCATGCGCGGGACGGGTGCGGCGGTCGTCGGCATCCTGGGCGCTGCTCTCTATACGCCGGTCTTCACCACCGCCGTCACCGGGCCCGGGTCGTTCCTGCTCGCCGCGGTCGGATTCGTCCTGCTCACCGCGTTCCGGGTTCCGGCGTGGGCGGTCGTGATCGTGGGGGCCGCGGGGGGAGTGGGGCTCGTCTTCACCTGAGCGGCGACCGAGAGCCGGTCCCGTCCGGGATGACACCGCGTCCCACGGATGCCAGGATGAGCGCACGGCACCGTCGCCGCCGCAGTTTTCGAGGGAGAAAGCCGTGTTCCAGAGTCCGTACCCGAGTATCGAGATCCCCGACCAGAGCATCTACGACTATCTGTTCGCCTCCCTCGAGGAGTCCGATCTCGATCGCGCCGCTCTCATCGACCCCACCACCGGGGCCGAGACCACGTATCGCACCCTGCGCGCGCAGGTCGACGCCTTCGCCGGGGCCCTGGCCGCCCGCGGCGCCGACACCGAGACGGTCGTGGCGATGCTCTGCCCCAACGTCCCCGCCTTCGCGACCGTGTTCCACGGGATCCTCCGCGCGGGATCGATCATCACCACGATCAACTCGCTCTACACGGCGAACGAGATCGAGAAGCAGCTGAGGGATGCCGCGGCCACCTGGCTCGTGACCGTGTCACCGCTGCTGCCGCAGGCGCATCAGGCCGCGCGAGCCGTCGGCATCCCGGACGACCAGGTCATCGTGCTCGACGGAGCGGAGGGGCACCCCGATCTGCGCTCGCTGCTCGGGGAGGGCCTTACCCCGCCCGAGGTGAGCTTCGACCCCGCCACCCACGTCGCCGTGCTGCCGTACTCGTCGGGGACCACCGGAGTGCCCAAGGGCGTCATGCTCTCGCATCGCAACCTCGTCGCGAACGTGCACCAGTGCCGCCCGGTCATCGAGATCGGACGCGACGACCGCGTGCTCGCGGTGCTGCCGTTCTTCCACATCTACGGCATGACGGTGCTGTTGAACCTGGCGCTGCGCCAGCGCGCGACCCTCGTCACCATGCCGAGATTCGACCTGAGGGAGTTCTTGCGCACCGTGCAGGAGCACCGCTGCACCTTCCTCTTCATCGCCCCGCCCATCGCCGTCGCGCTCGCCAAGCACCCCGCCGTCGACGAGTTCGACCTCTCCCGCGTTCACAGCGTGTTCTCGGGCGCGGCCCCTCTCGACGGGGAGACGGCCGAGACCGCCGGCCGACGGATCGGCGCTCGCTTCTACCAGGGCTACGGGATGAGCGAGTTGAGCCCCGTCTCGCACGCGATCCCGGCGGGCTCGGACATGCCCGTCAGCTCGGTGGGGGTGCTCATCCCGGGCTGTGAGGCGCGGCTCGTCGACCCCGAGACCGGCGCCGACCTCGAAGAGCACGGCGACGACGGCTTGACCGCCCCCGGGGAGATCTGGGTTCGCGGACCCAACGTGATGCTCGGGTATTTGAACCGCCCCGACGCGACCGCCGAGACGCTCGATGACGAGGGTTTCCTGCACACCGGAGACATCGGCGTGCACCACTTCGATGGCTTCTTCACCATCGTCGACCGCCTCAAAGAACTCATCAAGTACCACGGCTACCAGATCGCTCCCGCCGAGCTCGAGGCGCTGCTGCTCTCGCATCCGAAGATCCAGGATGCCGCCGTCATCGGTGTGCGCGGAGACGACGGCGAGGAGATCCCCAAGGCGTTCGTCGTGGCCGCCCCCGACTCGGGACTCACCGCCGACGACGTGATCGCCTTCGTCGCCGGCGAGGTCGCCCCGCACAAGAAGGTGCGCCGAGTCGAGTTCATCGACGTGATCCCCAAGTCGACGTCGGGCAAGATCCTGCGCAAAGACCTTCGGGCCCGCGAAGCCGCCTGAGTCGGCGATTCCGGGCGGGTACGAAAGAAGGGCGGGGCGTCTTCCGACGACCCCGCCCTTCTTCGCTGTTCTCTTACGGGGCGATGAGCGCTCCGGCCTGGGCGGCGGCCTCTTCGGCGCGCTTTTCTTCCTCGTCCTTGCCGCGGCGCTCGTCGGCGGCCTCCTGAAGGGCCGACTTCGCTCGCAGCGGCGGCGTGCGGAAGAACAGCGACAGCACGAAGGCCAGCAGCACGACGCCCATCGCGGTCCAGT
>JAKOMY010000317.1 GCA_022702225.1 Microbacteriaceae bacterium
GCGGCGCCCACGACAGCGGCGATGGCCGAGGTGAAGAAGCCCAGGCCGTCGACGCCCGAACGCATCGCCGCAGAGGTACCCGGGCCGAAGCCCGGCTCGACCGCGTGCTCGGGGTGCGGCATGAGACCCACGACGTTGCCGCGGTCGTTGGTCAGGCCGGCGATGTCGTCGAGCGAGCCGTTGGGGTTCACCCCGACGTACCGGAAGGTCACGAGGCCCTCGCCGTTCACGCGCGCCAGGGTCTCGGCATCCGCGATGTATCCGCCGTCGGCGTTCTTCAGGGGGATGACGATCTCTTCGCCCTCGGCGAAGTCGCTGGTCCACGCGGTGGAGGCGTTCTCGACGCGCAGGCGCTGGTCGCGGCGAATGAACTGCTGGTGGGCGTTGCGGATCAGGCCCCCGGGCAGCAGGTGCGCCTCGACGAGCATCTGAAAGCCGTTGCAGATGCCGAGCACGGGCATGCCCTTGCCGGCCGCGTCCTTCACCTCGGCCATGATCGGCGCGAAGGCGGCGATCGCGCCGGCGCGCAGGTAGTCGCCGTAGCTGAAGCCGCCGGGCAGGACCAGGGCGTCGACCCCCTTCAGGTCGTGCTCGCCGTGCCAGAGGGCGACGGGCTCACCGCCCGCGAGGCGGATGGCGCGCTGCGCGTCGCGGTCGTCGAGCGAACCGGGGAAGGTGATGACCCCGATGCGAGCGGTCACTCGACCACCTCGACGTTGACGACGTCTTCGATGACGGCGTTCGAGAGCATCTCGTCGGCGAGCTCGCGCGCCCGCGCGAGCGTGGCTTCGTCGACCTCGCCCTCGACGGTCAGTTCGAAGCGCTTGCCGATGCGCACGTCGGAGAAGCGGTGCTCGCCCAGACGCGACAGGGCGCCGGCCACGGCCTTTCCCTGCGGGTCGAGAAGCTCGGCCTTGGGCATGACGTCGACGACGATGGTGGGCACTGCAGCTCCAAGAGTCGGGTGGCGTTGTGAAGGCCAGTCTACGCGAGCGGTCGATGGCGCCCGCTACGGCGGACCGGGCCGAGCGGGCGGGGCTTCATAACGATCTCACAGCGTCCTCTTGACCGCGTGGGAGCGATCCCATAGCGTCATCCCCGATCGGTGAGAGCGCTCCCACGCACGGTCGCAGGAAGCCCTCGCCAGCGCCGGTCAGCACCCACCACAAAGGAGTGATCTGTGAAAAATCGTGCCCTGCGCCGGGTGGCTCTCGTCGCCGCCGTCGCATCGACCTCTGCCCTCGTCCTCGCCGGCTGCTCCGGCGCCGGGGGTTCCGCTTCGGGCGGTGACGGTGACGTCACCCTCACCATCGCCACCTTCAACGACTTCGGTTACACCGACGCGCTCCTGCAGGAGTACATGGACGCGCACCCGAACGTGAAGATCGTGCACAACAAGGCCGCGACCAGCAACGAGGCCCGCGAGAACTACTTCCAGAAGCTGGGCAAGACCGGCCTCGCCGACATCGAGGCCATCGAGGTCGACTGGCTGCCCGAGGTCATGGAGTACGCCGACCTACTGGCTCCGGTGCCCGACGACCTCAAGAGCCGGTGGCTCGACTACAAGGTCGAGGCCGCCACCAGCCCCGAGGGAAAGCTCGTCGGCTACGGCACCGACATCGGCCCCGAAGGCGTCTGCTATCGCTCCGACCTCTTCGCCGCGGCCGGCCTCCCGACCGACCGGGCCGAGGTCGCCAAGATGCTCCAGGGCGACTGGTCGACCTACTTCGCCGCGGGCGACACCTACGTCGCCGCGACCGGCAAGGCCTTCTTCGACTCCGCAGGCGGCACCTACCAGGGCGCGATCAACCAGGTCGAGGCCGCATACGAGAACCCCGACAACGGCGAGATCACCGCCACGAGCAACCCCGACGTGAAGAAGATCTACGATCAGGTCCTGAAGGCCAGCGCCACGCAGTCGGCGCACCTGGGCCAGTGGTCGGACGACTGGTTCGCGGGGCTCTCGAACGGCGCCTTCGCCACCATGCTCTGCCCCGGCTGGATGCTCGGCGTCATCGAGGGCAACGCCCCCGAGGTCAAGGGCTGGGACATCGCGAACGTCTTCCCCGGCGGCGCCGGCAACTGGGGCGGGTCGTACCTGACCGTCCCCGGTAACGGCAAGAACGTCGAGGCCGCCCAGGCGCTCGCCGACTGGCTGACCGACCCCGAGACCCAGGTGAAGGCGTTCGAGAACGCCGGGACCTTCCCGAGCCAGACCGACGCCCTCAAGGCGGACGCGCTGCTCAGCAACACGAACGCGTACTTCAACAACGCCCCCGTGGGCGAGATGCTCTCCGAGCGCGCGCAGGCCGTCAAGGTCTCGCCGTACAAGGGCACCTTCTACTTCCAGATCAACGACGCCATGCAGAAGGCACTCACGCGAGTGGAAGACGGAACGCAGGATGCCGCCACCTCGTGGAAGCAGTGGGCGACCGAGGTCGACGCCCTGTCCTGACCCGTAGCGAGCGGATGCCGGGGCCCCGCGCCTCGAGCCCCGGCATCCGTCCCGCTCGTCTCGAGGAGGAGACACCACCGTGACAAGCACTCTCGAACGGCCCACGCGGCCGGCGCAGCCCCCGGCCGGGGACCGCCGGCCACGGCGCCTCGGCTTCGGTCAGCGCCGTAGCGCGTGGGACCTGAAGCTCTCGCCGTATCTCTACATCTCGCCGTTCTTCATCCTGTTCGCGATCACGGGTCTGTTCCCCATCGCCTACACCGCGGTGATCTCGTTCATGGACTGGGATCTGGTTCGCAACTCGGGCGAGTTCATCGGCTTCGACCAGTACGCCTGGGTGCTCTCGCAGCCCAAGTTCTGGATCGCCCTGCGCAACACCTTCAGCATCTTCCTGCTCTCGAGCGTCCCGCAGCTCATCCTCGCGATCTTCATCGCCGCGATGCTCGACCAGAACATCCGCGCCAAGACCTTCTGGCGCATGAGCGTGCTCGTGCCGTACGTGATGGCCCCCGTCGCCGTGGCCCTCATCTTCAGCAACATGTTCGGCGACCAGTACGGCGTGGTGAACACCACCCTGCAGAATCTCGGTCTTCCGGCCGTGCCGTGGCATTCCGACGCCTTCGCCAGCCACATCGCGATCGCGACGATGGTCAATTTCCGCTGGACCGGTTACAACACCCTCATCCTGCTCGCGGCGATGCAGGCCATCCCGCGCGAGTACTACGAGGCCGCGACCGTCGACGGCGCCGGCAAGATCCGCCAGTTCTTCTCGATCACCCTGCCGAGCCTCAAGCCGACCCTCGTCTTCGTCATCATCACCGCCACCATCGGCGGCCTGCAGATCTTCGACGAGCCGCGCATGTACGACCAGTACGGCACGGGCGGGGCGGACAACCAGTGGCTCACCGTGACCCTGTGGCTCTACAACGTCGGCTGGGGCGAGTGGAACTTCGGCCGCGCCGCGGCACTCGCGTGGATCCTCTTCCTGCTCATCCTCGCCATCGGCGCGATCAACCTGTTCGTCACGCGTTCGCTCGTGCGCGACGACGGAGGCCGCCCGGATGCGCGTTCGCGTCGAGACCTCCGCGCGCAGGCGCGCGTGGCGAAAGCTCGACTGAAGGCGGATGCCGCTACCCCGGCGCCCCCGCGAGACACCGACGCGTCCCGAGGCGGCGCCGCACGACAGGAGACCCGCCGATGACCGCCGTGAGCCCCGCCCCCGTCCCGATCGTCGATCCGAACACCCCCGGCCCCGTCCGCCGCCGTCCGCGCCCCGTGCGCGGCTCCCGCCCGGGCTGGATCGTCTACGCCGCTCTCGGCGCGGTGCTGCTGGCGAGCCTGTTCCCCTTCTACTGGTCGCTGCTGATCGGTTCGGGAGATTCGTCGACGATCCGCGACGCGAATCGGTCGTGGATCCCCGGCGGCAACTTCTTCGCCAACGCCGCGTCCGTCATCGGCGACCCCGCGGTCAACTTCTGGCCGGCGCTGGTGAACTCGATCATCAGCTCGGGCCTGATCGCGGCATCCGTGGTCTTCTTCTCGACCCTCGCGGGGTGGGCGTTCGCGAAGCTGAAGTTCCGCGGCGGCCCGTGGCTGCTCGTCTTCGTCGTGGCGACCATGGCCGTGCCGACGCAGCTGGGCGTCGTGCCGCTGTACATCCTGTTCAGCGAGCTCGGGTGGACCGGCCAGCTCGGTGCCATCATCATCCCGGCACTGACCAGCGCCTTCGGCGTCTTCTGGATGACGCAGTACCTGCGTCAGTCCGTGCCCGACGAGCTGATCGAGGCCGCGCGCGTGGATGGCGCGACCTCGTTCCGTACGTTCCTCACGGTGGGCGTCCCCGCCGCGCGCCCCGCCGCGGCGATGCTCGGGCTGTTCACCTTCGTGAGCGCGTGGAACAACTTCTTCTGGCCGTTCATCGTGCTCGACCGCCAGAACCCCACGCTGCCGGTGGCCCTGTCGCTCCTGCAGTCCAACTACTTCGTCGACTACTCGATCGTCCTCGCGGGCGTTCTGCTGTCGACGATCCCGCTGCTGCTGCTGTTCGTCTTCGCGGGCAAGCAGCTCGTCAGTGGCATCATGCAAGGGGCGGTCAAGGGATGACCCTCGCGCCCATGGAAGGAACCCGAACCATGTCCCACACCCGTTCGTTCCCCGAAGGTTTCCTCTTCGGCGCTGCCACCGCGGCGTACCAGATCGAGGGGGCGGCCTTCGAAGACGGCCGCACGGCCTCGATCTGGGACGCGTTCAGCCGTGTGCCCGACGCCGTGATCAACGCCGACAACGGCGATGTCGCGTGCGATCACTACCACCGCTACGCCGGCGACGTGCAGCTGATGAAGAAGCTCGGTCTGCAGACCTACCGCTTCTCGACCTCGTGGTCGCGCGTGCGGCCCGACGGCGGCGCTGTCAACGCGAAGGGCGTCGACTTCTACAAGCGCCTCGTCGACGAGCTGCTGGATGCCGGCATCCTGCCCTGGCTCACGCTCTATCACTGGGACCTGCCGCAGGCGCTGCAGGACGAGGGCGGTTGGACCGTCCGCTCCACGAGTGAGAAGTTCACCGAGTACGCGCTCGACATGCACGACGCGCTCGGCGACCGGGTGAACGTCTGGACGACGCTCAACGAGCCGTGGTGCTCGTCGTTCCTCAGCTACACCGCCGGCATCCATGCACCCGGGCACTACTCCCAGGCCGAGGGCATGCTCGCCGCCCACCACCTGCTGCTGGGCCACGGACAGACCGTGCGCGAGCTCCGTGCCCGCGACTCTTCGTTGAACCTGGGGCTCACGCTCAACCTCACGGTGGCGGATGCCGTCGACCCGGCGAACCCCGCCGACCTCGACGCCGCACGTCGCGTCGACGGACAGTTCAACCGCTGGTTCCTCGACCCGGTCTTCCGTGGCGAGTACCCCGCCGACATCATCAAGGACTTCCGCAAGACGGACGCCGAGGCGGTGGCGCGTTGGCAGGAGGCCGTGCAGCCCGGTGACCTCGACATCATCTCGACGCCCATCGACTCGCTCGGCGTGAACTACTACCACGGCGAGTTCGTCGGGGGTACTGCGCCCGAGATCGACCCGCCCGCGGGAGATGCTCCCACCTCGCGCCCGGTCGGCAAGCCCTTCCCCGCACACGAGAACCTCTACTGGCACGATCGCGGTCTCGCTCGCACCAACATGCACTGGGAGGTGCAGCCCGAGGGGCTCACGCGTCTGCTCCAGCGGGTCAGCGAGGATTACGCGGCGGAGGCGGGCGTGGCCCTCTTCGTCACCGAGAACGGCGCCTCGTTCGACGACGAGCTGAACACCGAGGGCGACGAGCCGCGCGTGCACGACGTCGAGCGCGTGGAGTTCGTCGAGGCGCACCTCGCGGCGGTTCTGGATGCCGTGGACGAGGGCGTCGACGTGCGCGGCTACTTCTACTGGTCGCTGATGGACAACTTCGAGTGGGCGTGGGGCTACGAGAAGCGTTTCGGGATCGTCTACGTCGACTACGCCACGCAGGAGCGCACGATCAAGGATTCGGGGCTCGCCTACGCGCGGGTGATCGCGGATCGCGCGCTGGAGCCGGTCGTCGTCCGCTGACGTCGGCCGCGAGGGCCCGGTCGCGCGCGTCTGCGGCCGGGCCTTCGCATTCGCGGCGTGAGGCGATGCGGCGGCCACGGGTGGCCGGCGTTCCGCGTGGGCCGCAGGGGATCCGCGCCGGTGCCGATGCGATCCCCGGCGACACCGCAGTACGCTCGCATCAGCGCGGGGTGCATCCGGCCAGCCGAGCGCCGGAGAACGCGGCCGTCCTGAAGGAGGGGAGCGATGGATCTCGCATCCGTGCGGGGTGCCGCCACGATCGAAGAGGTCGCGGCGCGCGCCGGAGTCTCGCGCTCGACGGTGTCGCGAGTCGTCAACGGCTCCTCCGCCGTCTCGCCCTCCGCTCTCGAGGCCGTGCGCCGCGCGATCGACGAGCTGCAGTACGTGCCCAACCGTGCGGCACGCTCGCTCGCCAGCCGCCAGACCCGGGCGATCGCCCTGGTGATCCCCGAGCAGACCGACCGCTTCTTCGGCGACCCGTTCTTCGCCTCGATCGTCGCGGGGATCGGCGAGGTCATCGGCGAGTCCGACTACATCATGAACATGCTCATCGCGAGCGACGACGTCAGCGCCAAGGCGCTCGGGTACCTCCGTGGGGGAAGCGTCGACGGGGCGATCGTCGCCTCGCACCACACGAGCGACACCTTCCTCGACCGCGTCGCCGACGTCGTCCCCGTGGTCTACGGCGGGCGCCCCGCGCGAATCCGCGCCGACGACTACTACGTCGACGTCGACAACGTCGAGGGTGGCCGGGTCGCCACCGCCTATCTGCTGGCGCGCGGTCACCGCCGTCTCGCCACGGTGTCGGGCCCGTCGGACATGCCCGCGGGCATCGACCGTCTCCAGGGCTTCCGCAACGCGATGGCGGAGGCGGGGCTGGAGCCGGTGGCGATCGAGAACGGGGACTTCACCGAGATGGGCGGGGCGCTGGCGATGAACCGCATCCTCTCGAACGGGGTCACCCCCGAGGCGGTCTTCGTCGCGAGCGATCTCATGGCCCGCGGCGTCTACACGGTGCTGCGCGACAAGGGCCTCGAGCCGGGGCGCGACGTCGCCGTCATGGGCTTCGACGACTCGGCGGTGTCGACCGCCGTCACGCCGGCGCTGACCACGGTCCGGCAGCCGTCGCTGGCGCAGGGCCGGCACATGGCATCCGTGCTGCTGGACATCCTCGCCGGGCGTCCCGCGGCTCACGCGACGATCCTGCCGATCGAGATCGTGCAGCGCGCCTCGGCCTGAGGCGGGTCAGGGGCCGGCCGGCAGGCGCAGGTCGATCTCGTAGCCGCCGTCGGCGAGGGGGCCGGCGCGGAACGAGCCCCCCAGCATGTGGGCGCGTTCCGAGAGCCCGAGGTGACCGAGGCGCGCCGTGGGAGCGGGGTCGGGGCGCGGGGCCGGGGAGGCGGCGTTGCGCAGGACCACCCGCACGCCACCGGTGTCGGTGCTCGTCGCGGTCACGGTCACGCGCGACCCGGGCGCGTGCTTCCGCACGTTCGTGAGCCCCTCTTGGATCGTGCGGTAGACCGCTCGCTGGGTCGCGGGTGCGAGCCCTTCGCGCAGGTCGATGCGGGCCTCGATATCGAGGTCGGCGGGGTGCAGGATCTCATCGAGGTGGCGCAGGGTCGGCTGGGGGCCGAGAGGTGCGGCCTCCGGTCCGTCGGCGCGGAGCACCAGCAGCATCTGACGCAGCTCGGCGAGGGTCGTGGAGGCGAGCGTACGGATCGTGTCGGCCGTCTCGACGACATCGGGATCGTCGGCGCGGACCATCAGGGCGCCCGCCTGCACGGTGATGAGGCTCACCTGGTGCGAGACGACGTCGTGCATCTCCCGCGCGAGGTGGGCGCGCTCCTCCGCGACGGCCTCGCGGGCGACGCGGCGGTTCTCGTCGGCGCGGGCGCGGCGCAGCTCGTCGAGACTCGCCGTCAGCCTGCTCTGGTTGCGTCGGAGGCGGCCCAGCGCCACGGCGCCGCCCGAGGTCATCGTCGCGTAGACGATGGCGAGCACGTGGTCGTTGACCGAGGTGAAGGTGTCCCACGACAGGCCGAGTCCGAGGAAGGTGAGGGCGGACGCGACGACGAGCCAGGCCATTCCGGTCGCCGCGCTCGCGACGGTGTAGAGGGCTATCACCGACGCGATCGGTCCGCCGGTGAGGAAGAGGGCGGGAAGCGCCAGCGCCAGGGACAGTAGGGGGATCTTGCGGCGCAGCAGCAGGCCCGCGGCTCCGACCAGGGTCAGCACCAGCTCGAGCAGGTCGGTCGTGTAGAGACCGAGCACGCCGTCGAGGGCGGCCACGGCGACGAGGCCGAGATCGATCAGCACATCGCGGCGCCTCATCGTGCCTCCTCGTCGCGCAGCAGACCCGCGCGCTCCGCCACGAGAGCCGCCTGCACGCGCCCGTCGACGCCGAGCTTGCCGAGGATCGTGCTGATGTGCGCTTTCACGGTGGCGGGGCTCAGGAACATCTCGGCGCCGATCTGGATGTTCGACAGTCCGCGCCCCAGTTGCACGAGGATCTCGCGCTCGCGCGAGCTGAGCGCGTCGACCAGGTGGGTGTCGGCCGCGGGCTCGGGGCGCAGGTATCCGGCCACCACGGCGCGGCTGACGGTGGGCGAGAACACCACCCCACCGCCGTGGAGGGTGCGCACGAGCTGGGGGAGCTGACGCGGGTCGGTGTCTTTCACGAGGAACCCGGCCGCGCCCGCGTCGAGGGCCGACGCGATGTGATCGTCGGAGTCGAAGGTGGTCAGGATCGCCACCGTCACGTTCCACCCCGCCCGGCGGATGTCGCGGAGCACCTCGAGACCGTTTCGTCCCGGCATCCGGATGTCGAGCAGCACCACGTCGGGACGCGCCTCGGCGAGGACCTCCATCGCCTGGACGCCGTCGGCGGTCGCCACGACCTCGATGTCGTCGGCGGCGCTGAGGATGTGCGAGAAGCCGGAGCGGATGAGCGCCTCGTCGTCGATGACGGCGACACGGATGACCGGAGAGGCGATGGATGCCATGCGACCAGGCTAGGGACTCCGGGCGCCGTCGAGACAGGGGGCGCATCCGATGTACCCGACCGGACGCGGACGGTACCCGGTCAGCCCCCGGTCGCGGGCCCGGGCGTCGAACAGACTGGCTCCCGTCCCATCCTCTCCCCAGGAGTTCTCGCCGTGTCCGTCCCCCTGCTCGTCGTCGGCTGCTCCCTGCTCGTCTGGGCGCTGTGGAGCCGCGTCTTCCGGAAGGCCACGGTCAACGGACCGATCGTGATGACCGCTCTCGGCCTGCTCGGGGGCGCGCTGCTGCCGGTGCAGGGCGAGCTGTTCCTCGAGTCGAAGGCCACGCTCTTCTTCGCCGAGATCGTGCTGGCCTACCTGCTCTTCGTCGACGCGCTGGAGGTTCGCGGCTCCTTCCGCTCGCACTTCACCGGGGTGCCGGCGCGGCTGCTTGGCATCGGCCTGCCGTTGTCGCTCGTCCTCGTGCTGGCGGTCGGTCTGATCCTGCCGCTGGGGTTGTCGGTGGCGGTGATCCTGGCGATCGCGTGCATCTCGGTGCCCGCCGACTTCTCGCCCGAGACCTCGATCGTGCGCGACGACCGCGTTCCGGCGCGGGTACGGCGGTGGCTCAACGTCGAGAGCGGGTACAACGACGGCCTGGTCTCGCCGCTCCTGCTCGGTGCGGTGGCCTTCGCCTCCGCGGGGACGACGGGCGACGCCGGACGTGCGTTCGCGGTGGCCGCCCCCGCGGGGCTCATCGCGATCCTCGTCGGGGCTGCCGCGGGGGCCGCGATCGGGGGAGCGATGCGCTTCGCCGACGGGCGAGGATGGACCGAGCCCCAGAGCATGCGTATCGCCTTCATCGCCACGCCCCTGATCGTGTTCGGCCTCGCCGTCGCGTTGCAGGGCAACGGGTTCGTCGCCGTCTTCGTCGCGGGCGTCGCCCTGCGTCTCGCGCGCGGGGCGAGTGGCGTCCCCTCCGTCGAGATCTCTCTGCTGGACGACCTCTCGTGGCTGCTCAACCTGCTGTTGTGGTTGGCTTTCGGCTTCGCCTCGATCGTTCTGCTCAGCGAGACCTACGACTGGTGGCCCGCGATCGTCCTCGCTCTCGTGGCCCTGACGGTGGGGCGGTTCCTGCCCGTGCTGCTCGCGCTGATCGGCACCGAGGCCACCCGCAAGGAGCGGTTCTTCGTCGCCGCCATGGGGCCCCGGGGCGCGGCATCCATCGTCTTCGGCCTCATCGCCGCGAACGCCCTGCCCGGGGAAGAGGGGTTCCTCGTGCTGGCGGCGACCTGCATGGTCGTGCTCGGCAGCGTGGTGCTGCACGGCATCGCGGGACCGCTCCTGGTGCGCCGGTTCTGGCCCGGGCGGGTCGCCGCCGCCTGACCGGTCGGACCACCCGATCGGCCCGAGGAGGGGGCCGACCGGGCGATGCGGCGTCCGGGGGCATCTCGCGATCATGGACAGGATGCCGGTGGTCGGCATGCGCACGCTCGGGGAGGACCGATGGTCGCGGTGATGGACAAGGCGCAGGTAGCGCCCGAGACGACGCCGGCGACGCGGCCCGTGAACCGCGTCCCGCGGTGGGACGTCCCCGGACTGCTCCGGCGTCGCACCGGGACGCTCGGGGTGACACTGGCGATCCTCGTGGTCAGCACCGTGACGATCGCAACGGAGAGCACCTTCGAGGCCGGTCCCTTCGACCTGCGCGACATGCTGCTCGCCCTGGTGCGGGTCGACGACCCGCTCGTGCTCGCCGTCACCGTGCTGTTGACCCTGGTGACGTGCGGCGCTGCGGAGGGGCTCCTGGGCACGCGACGTCTGCTCGCGGCGTTCGTGGGCGGCGGGCTCGTCGTCTGCGCGGTCGGCGAGGTCATCGGCTGGTTCGAGGACAACGTCATCCCCGAGGTCTCGCTGAACGTCACCCCCGACACGGGGGCACCGCCGATTGCGGCGCTGCTGTGCGTCGCGATCGCCGCGAGCTGTTTCGCCTCGCCGCTGTGGCGCCGTCGCATCCGCATCGGCGGCGTGGTCCTCGCCGTGACCATGTTCCTCTACGCGGCCTCGGCGTCCGACCTCTACACGCTCATCGCCCTGCCCGTCGGCATGGCGGCCGGCCTCGTGCTCGGGGGGACGCGGGCCGTCGGCATTCCCCGCAGCTCCCTGCGCGAGAAGCGCGTGCTGCTGGCCGCGCTCACCGCCATCACCGCCATCGGGCCGGTCGTGGCCACCCTCTGGGGCTCGGGGGCGGGAGTGCTGTCGGTCTACAGCTGGCTGTCGTACGACCCGCTGAACGTGGCCGACGGCGTCGTCTGCGCGATCGGTTCGACCAACGCTCCCTGCCCGCCCTCCGCCTCGGTCTACGCCGAGCTCCAGCCCGCCTCGGGGTGGATCGCCGCGCTCCCGCAGCTGGTGCTGCTGATCGCCGCCTGGGGCGTGCTGCGCGGGCGCCGCGGCGCCCTGCACCTGGCCGTGGGGGTGAACGTCCTCACCTTCGCGGCGATGAGCATCCTGCTGCTGCTGAGCGAGACCGACACGCTCGAGCAACTCGCGACGGTGCGTGCCGCGTACGACGTCGCCGACGTCTGGCAGACGGTCGTGGGCATGGTCGTCGGTGCCGCCCTTCCCCTGATGGTCGCCGTGCTTCTCGTGCGCTTCCGCGCCGCCGCGCAGATCCGATCGACCCCCGGGGTGCGCCGGATCTTCGTGCGCACGGTCGTCGTCGCGGCCCTGGGCTCGCTGGCGCTGGCGCTGGTCGGCATCCTGATGACGTCCGCCGAGTTCCGGCCGTGGCCGAACGTGACCACCGTGCTCGCCACTCTGCCCCTGCGGCTCGTCCCGCCGTCGCTTCTGCCGCCCGAAGCCCTCGTCTTCGTCCCGATGACCGGAGCCGCACAGGCGGCGTGGTACCTGCCGCCGCTGCTGTTCTGGCTGAGCGTCGTGGTCGCCGCCGTGCGCTTCGTGGTCCGCTCCGGCGCCGCCGAGACCGCACCCGATCGCGAGCGCGCGCGGGCTCTGCTCGCAGCGGGATCGGGGGACACCCTCGGGCACATGACCCTGTGGGAGGGGAACGTCTACTGGTTCGCCGCCGACGCGGAGGCGGCGATCGCCTACCGGGTGCGCGGCGGTTTCGCGGTGACGCTCGGCGGTGCCTTCGGCCCCGAACGGGACGACGCCTCCGTCGGCGCGGAGTTCGTCGCGTTCTGCGAGGAGCAGGGCTGGACGCCGGTCTTCTACAGCGTCGACGACGCCGAGCGCGAGCGGCTCGCCCCGCTGGGCTGGTCGTCGCTGCAGGTCGCCGAGGAGGCCTTCCTCGACCCGCGCAGCTGGACTCCCGCCGGCAAGAAGCGACAGGACGTCCGGACGGCCACCAACCGCGCGGCGCGAGAGGGACTGACCTCGCGTTGGGCCCGGTGGAGCGAGCTGTCGTTCTTCGATCGCGGCCAGATCCGCGACATCTCGGAGGCCTGGGTCTCGGACAAGACGATCCCCGAGATGGGTTTCACCCTCGGCTCGACCGACCAGCTCGACGACCCCGAGGTGCGCCTTCTCGTGGCGCGCGACGGATCGGGACGCATCACGGCTTTCACGAGCTGGATACCGATCCATCGCGACGGCACGATCGCCGGGTACGCCCTCGACGTCATGCGTCGGCGCGACGACGCGATGCCCGGGGTCATGGAGTTCCTCATCGGTCAGGCCGTCGA
>JAKOMY010000325.1 GCA_022702225.1 Microbacteriaceae bacterium
GCCTTCTCGCTCAGCCCCACCGCGGCGATCACCTCGTCGACGTCGCGGGGCCGCGGATAGAACGCGGCGAAGTGGGCCAGCAGCTCGCGCACCGACGCGGTCGGGGCCTCACCGGTGTTCTGCAGGACGATGCCGAGCCGCGCCTTCCAGTCGAGACCGCCGCGGTGCGGGTCGACGCCGAGCACGCGCACCTCGCCGCTCGTACGGTCACGGTAGCCCTCGAGGATCTCGATGACCGTGCTCTTGCCTGCACCGTTGGGGCCGAGCAGCGCGAACGTCTCGCCGCGGCGGATGTCGAAGCTCACCCCGCGCAGCGCCTCGAGGCCCCCTCGATAGGTCTTGCGCAGGTTCTCCACCCGCACGACGTTCTCGCTCATGTCCCCAGTCTGGCGGCGAGCGGGGCGGACCGGCACGACGGGCCGGGAAACGGCATCCATCCCTCGGTGGATACGCCGCGAACAGGTCTTGGCATCCGACACTCAAAGCCATATGATGGCTGACGCCTGACCGCTGATGGTCACACCACGAAGGAGTGAGACGATGAACGAAGCGCACGCCCTCCGCGCATTCCCCGCCCCTGCCGCCGTGAGCGCCGACGAGGTGCGCGCGGCCTCCGAGGCGCTCGGCTCCCGCCTCGTCGTGCTCGACGACGATCCGACGGGAACGCAGTCGGTCGCCGACCTGCCCGTGCTCACCCGCTGGGAGATCGACGACTTCGCCGCGGTGTTCGCCACCGAGGCCCCGGCCGTCTACGTGCTCACCAACGCCCGCAGCCTCGGCGACGACGACGCTCGCCTGCGCAACCTCGAGGTGGCGCAGAACGCCCTCGCCGCCGCGGCCACCGCGGGAGTGGAGGTCGAATTCGTCAGCCGGGGCGACTCCACCCTGCGCGGGCACTTCCCGCTCGAGACCGACACCCTCGCCGCCGCCGTCGCGGCGGCGGGCGGCGCACCGATCGACGGGGTCGTGATCGTCCCCGCCTTTCCCGATGCCGGTCGCATCACCGTCGGCGGCGTCCACTACATGCGCGACGGTGATGACCTGCAACCGATCGGCGAGACGGAGTTCGCCCGCGACGCGACGTTCGGCTACCGCAGCTCGAACCTCGCGGCCTGGGTCGAGGAGAAGTCGGGTGGTCGCTACCCGGCCCACGCCGTCATCACGCTCGACCTCGGCACCATCCGCGCGGGCGCGACGGCCGTCGCAGACGCGATCCAGGATGCCGTGGACCTCACGCCGATCGTGTGCGACGTCGTGGCCGAAGACGACCTGCGGCTCATCTCGCTCGGTCTGATCGAGGCACGTCGGCGCGGCAAGACCCTGCTCTCACGCGTGGGACCGCCCTTCGTGCGCGCCCGCATCGGCAGCGAGAGGCGCGAGCCGCTGACGGCTGCCGAGATCTACCCCGACGGCGGCACCGACCGGGGCGGGCTGATCGTCGTGGGCTCGCACGTGGCCGTCACCACCCGCCAGCTCTCCCGCCTGCGCGAGACGAACCCCGACCTCACCGACATCGAGATCGACGTCGCCCGCGTGCTCGACGCCGACGGCGCGCCCGCCTACCTCCGCGCCATCGCCGACCGCGTCGTCGACGAGCTGGAGGGCGCAGACGTCGTCATCAGCACGACCCGCACGGTGACCACCGCCGCGACCGCCGACGACAGTCTGCGGATCGCCCGCACCGTGTCGGCCGCCGTCGTCGACGTCGTGCGCGAGGTCGTCGCCCGCACCCGGCCGCGCTTCGTCGTGGCGAAGGGAGGCATCACCTCCAGCGACGTCGCCGCCCACGGGCTCGCGATGCGCCAGGCCACGGTGCGCGGCCCCATGCTGCCCGGCATCATCTCGCTCTGGGAGCCCGCCGACGGCCCGGCCACCGGCATCCCGTACGTCGTCTTCGCGGGCAACGTCGGTGACGACGACGCCCTCGCCCAGGTCGTGTCCACCCTCACCCGCACGCCCGTGGCCGTCACCGGCCGCTGACCCATCCGCACGCAAAGGAGCTCTCCGATGACCACCACCTCCACCGTCGCCGTCCTGGGGCTGGGAGCCATGGGCCTGCCCATGGCCACCCGCCTGGCCACCGGGCTCACGGTCCACGGCTTCGACATCGCCCCGTCGCGCCTCGCCCTCGCCGAGGAGCAGGGCGTCACTCCGTTCCCCTCCGCCCGCGCGGCCGTCGCCGAGGCCGACGCCGTCCTGCTCGCGGTGCGCGACCAGTACCAGCTCGACGACGTGCTCTTCGGCGACAGCGGCATCGCGCCCGCACTGCGCCCGGGATCGGTCGTCATCCTCACCAGCACCGTCGGCACCGCCGGCATCCGTCCCGTCGCCGAGCGCCTCGAGGCGGACGGCATCGATCTCGTCGACGCGCCGCTCTCGGGCGGTCCCGTGCGCGCCGGTCAGGGCGACCTGCTCATCGTCGTCGGCGCCTCCCCCGCCGCGCGCGAGAAGGCGGCACCCGTGCTCGAGCTCCTGGCATCCACCCTGACCGTCGTGGGTGACAACGCCGGCGACGGCCAGGCGCTGAAGACCGTGAACCAACTGCTCTGCGGCGTGCACATCGCCGCCGCGGCAGAAGCCCTCGCCCTGGCCGACGCCCTGGGACTCGATCCCGAGAAGACGCTCGAGGCCCTCATGGGCGGTGCCGCCGCGTCGTTCATGCTCGGCAACCGCGGCCCGCGCATGCTCCAGGCGTACGACGAGGAAGGCGCCGAGGTGCTGAGCGCTCTCGACATCTTCGTCAAGGACATGGGCATCGTCGGCGACGCCGCGCGTCGCGTGGGCCTGCCCACCCCGGTCGCCGCCGCCGCCGAGCAGCTCTACCTCAGCGGTCGCGCCCAGGGCCTGGGCTCGAACGACGACTCCGCCGTCATCCGCGCCGTCGCCCCCGAACGTCGTCACGGCTGACGACACGCTCACCCGAGATCGAAGGAGATCCCGCCATGCTTCCCATCCTCACGGCCGACACCCCGCCCATCGCCCCGGCGGTGGAGTTCGGCACCGGTCCGCTGCTCGCCATCGCCGCGGCGGGCATCGCCCTGCTGCTGGTGCTCATCATCCTGTTCAAGGTGCACGCGTTCGTCTCGCTGCTCATCACGAGCGTCGTCGTGGCGATCTCGGCGCAGATCCCCGCCGGTGACGTCTTCACGCTGGTCGCGAACGGCGTCGGCTCGACGATGGGCAAGGTGCTCATCATCATCGCGCTGGGCGCCATCCTCGGCCGCCTCATCGAGGTGTCGGGCGGCGTGCAGCAGCTCGCCGAGAGCTTCACCGACCGCCTCGGGCCGCGCCGTGTGGCGATCGCCCTGACCATCGTGGCGTTCGTGGTCGCCATCCCGGTGTTCTTCGAGGTCGGCGTCATCGTGCTCGTGCCGATCCTCTACGCCTTCAGCAAGATCGCGGGTGTCAAGCCGATCGTGTTCGGCCTGCCGATGTTCGGTCTCATGCTCGCCGTGCACGTGGCCGTCCCGCCGCACCCCGGCATCGTGGCGGGTGCCGGTGTCTTCGGTGCCGACCTGGGCCTGGTCACGGCGATCGCCCTGCCCATCTGCGCGGTTCTCGGCTTCCTGTGCTTCTGGGTCGCGCGCATCATGAACCGCACCGAGTACGCCCTCGCACCGCGGGTCGCGACCCAGATGGCGGAGTTCGGGCAGACCTCCACGGTCATCGAGTCGCGCCGCGCCGACGGAACCGTCATGGCGCCGCCGAGCACCGGCACCGTCGTCGCCCTGATCGCCCTTCCGATCGTGCAGATCCTCGTCGGCACGATGCTCTCGCTCAGCCTGCCGGCCGGGTCGAGCGGCCGTGGCATCGCCACCTTCATCGGCACCCCGGCCTTCGCCCTGCTCGTGGCGGTCATCGTGGCCTTCTTCGTACTGCCGGTCCGTCGCCGCTGGGGTCTGGCCCGTACGAACGAGGTGTTCGAGAGCTCCATGCCCCCGATCGCGTCGATCCTGCTGGTCGTCGCCGGCGGCGGCGTGTTCGGCGCGGTGCTGCAGGCCTCGGGCATCGGAACCGCCCTGTCGGTCACGCTCGAACACCTCGGCGTCCCTCTGCTGGGTGCGGCGTTCCTCATCACGCTCGCGCTCCGCGCCGCGCAGGGCTCGGCGACCGTCGCCATCGTCACCACGGCCAGCCTGCTGTCGGCCGGCGTCGCCGAGGCCGGGTACAGCCCGGTGCAGATCGCCGCCATCGCCGTGGCCGTGGGCTTCGGCTCGCTCGGCCTGTCGATGGTCACCGACGCGGGCTTCTGGATCGTCACGCGCTACCTCGGCCTCACGGTCGCCGACGGCCTGCGCACGTGGACGGTGCTGACCACCATCCTGGGTGTGGCCGGCTTCCTGCTGACCTGGGCGGTGTTCGCCCTGGCGGGCTGAGGCATTCGGCATCGACGCCGGGTCGGGGACGAGAGTTCCCCGGCCCGGCGATTAGGTTGGAGCGGAAGGGGGATGCCATGGCACGACGCTCACGTGTCGACGAGGTGGTCGACGGCTTGTTCGACGACATCGTCGCGCGCCGACTCGTCGCCGATCAGGTATTGCCCAGCGAACCCGAGCTGGGCGAGCGTTTCGACGTCAGCCGGGTGACCGTGCGCGAGGCCATCAAGACCCTGCAGGCGCGCGGCGTCGTGCGCGTCGAGAGCGGACGCGGATCGTTCGTCCAGCCGCTCGCGCGCTGGACATCGCTCAGCGCCGTGCTCGCCGCCACCTCCGCGACCGGCGACGCCTCGGCCGCCGAGCAGCTGATCGAGCTCCGCCGCATCTTCGAGACGGGTGCGGCCGCCCTCGCGGCCGAGCGCGCACGACCCGACGAGGTCGAGGCCATCGCCGCCGACCTCGCGGCGATGCGCGACGCTCACGAGGCCGACGACCTGGCATCCTTCGTCGCCGCCGACCTGTCGTTCCACGACCGCATCCTCGCCGCATCGCGCAACCCGTTCCTCACGGTGATGTTCGCTCCCCTCACCGAGGTGCTCTCGGAGCGCCGCGCACAGACGTCGGCCGTCCGCGTCATCCAGCACAACGCCATCGCCGAGCACGAGCACGTGCTCGAGGCGCTGCGCGACGCCGACGCCGAGGGCGCGCGCCGCGCGATGGACCAGCACATGCAGCAGACACTCGACGACCTTCGCACGCACGTGCTGGGCGCAGGCCGCGCCCGCTGAGGCCGCCGTCGCGGCCTGCGGCATCGCGGACGCCGGTGCAGCGCCGCCCTCA
>JAKOMY010000342.1 GCA_022702225.1 Microbacteriaceae bacterium
TTCGAGGTCGCGTCAGCGCAGCAGCGGCACCGCGCCCACGAGAACGCCCACGGCGAGCATCACCAGTGAGACGATCGTGGCGCGCCACAGCACCTTCTTGTGGTGGTCGCCGAGGTTGACGCCGGCGAGCGAGACGAGCAGCAGGATCGCGGGCACCAGCGGGCTCTGCAGGTGCACCGGCTGCCCGGTGATCGAGGCGCGGGCCATCTCGACCGGGGCGATGCCGTAGTTCGCCGCACTCTCGGCGAGCACGGGCAGGATGCCGAAGTAGAACGCATCGTTCGACATGAAGAACGTGAACGGGATCGACAGCACCCCGGTGATGACGGCGAGGAACGGGCCCATCGACGAGGGGATCACCTCGGTGATCCACGAGGCCATCGCCGTGACCATGCCGGTGCCGTTGAGGACGCCGACCAGGACGCCGGCCGCCAGCACCATCGACACGACGCCGACGATCGAGGGCGCGTGAGCGACGATCTCGTCGGCCTGCGAGCGGAGCTTGGGGAAGTTGACGATGAGGGCGATCGCGGCGCCGACCATGAAGACGAAGGCCAGCGGGAACAGGTCCATGACCAGCAGCACCATGACCGCGGCCGTCAGGGCCAGGTTGAACCAGATGAGCTTCGGGCGCAGCGTCGCGCGGTTCGGGTCGAGCATGGTGTCGGCCATGGCGGTGTCGGCGGTGTCGACCAGTTGCGCGGCGGCGACGGCGTCGCGACCGCCGCGGACGGTGACGATGTTGCCGGTGCGCAGAGAGGCGACCGCGCCGGGCTTGGATTCGGCACCGCGGAAGATCTTCGGGGCGCCGAGTCGGCCGAAGCCGCCGGGCTCGTCGATCCTGGTGGTGTCGACGGTGCCGGCGAGACGCTTGCGCTCGGACAGCCCGAGGAACCAGGCGAAAGCGAGCGAGACGACCAGGCCGGCCAGCAGTGAGGGGATCATCGGCACGAAGACGTCGGTGGGCTGCAGGCCCAGGGCGGTCGCGGCGCGGACTGTCGGCCCACCCCACGGGACGATGTTCATCGTGCCGTTCATCAGGCCCGCGACGCAGGTGAGCACGACGGGGCTCATACCCAGACGCAGGTACAGGGGCAGCATCGCCGAGGTCGTGATGATGAAGGTCGTCGAGCCGTCGCCGTCGAGCGAGACCGCCCCGGCGAGGATGGCCGTGCCCAGCACGATCTTGGCCGGGTCGTTCCCCAGCACGCGCGTGATCACGCGGATCAGCGGGTCGAACAGGCCGACGTCGATCATGATGCCGAAGTACATGATCGCGAACATCAGCAGGGCCGCGGTGGGCGCCATCTTGCTGATCGCGTCGATCACCATGTCGCCGAGGCCGAGACCCGCCCCGGCGATGAGACCGAAGACGGTGGGGACGACGATGAGAGCGACCATCGGGGTCAGGCGTCGGGTCATGATCAGGGCCATGAACGACAGGACCATGAGGAAGCCCAGGGCCACGAGCACCCCATCGGCGGGCGTGTAGGCCACCGGGTACTCGGCGGCGTCCGCCGCAAGGATCAGGGGGGTCATCGCGACTCCTTCGTCGTGACGGGCGCGGCTCTCGCACTCGATCCGGCGAGGTTACGCACGCCGAGCCTCCCGGCGCGTGCTTGCTCGCATTGCGGACGGTTATGCGCGTACCGTGTGTTCTGCGCATTTCGCGCACGAGAGTCGAGGCGGGAGGTGCGGATGCGGTTCGCCACGCGCATGCTGGTCGTGCAGGTCGCCACGCAGGTGGCCGTCGTCGCCGTGTGCACCGCCGTCTTCGCCTGGCTCGGCGTGCAGCAGCTGAAGGCCGAGGCCGATTCCTCGGCGCTGAACATCGCGCGGTCCGTCGCCGAAGCCCCCGAGGTGCGCGACCTCGTCGAGACCTACTCCGCCGATCCCGGGACCCCGGATGCCGCGGCCTTGCGTGACGGCCTGCTGCAGCGGTACGCCACCGACGTCACCACCCGCACGGAGGGCCTGTTCGTCGTGATCACCGACGATCACGGCATCCGTCTCGCCCACCCCGATCCCGACCGCCTCGGCGAGGTGGTGAGCACGAGCTTCGCGGACGCGCTCGCGGGGCGAGAGGTGGTCACGTGGGAGACGGGAACGCTCGGCGAGTCCGCCCGCGCGAAGGTGCCGGTCTACGCGCCGGGCGGGGGATCCCCGGTGGGGGAGGTGAGCGTGGGCTTCGAGCGGGCGAGCGTCTTCGACGACCTCCCGGCCCTGATCGGCGGGATCGCCGTCGCCGTGGCGCTCGCCGTGGCGATCGGCGCCGTGGTCGCCCTGTTCATGCGTCGCCGCCTCGAGCGGCTCACTCTCGGCGTGCAGCCCGAAGAACTCGTCTCGCTCGTCCAGACCCAGACCGCCGTTCTCGAAAGCGCCGATGAGGGGGTCGTCGCCCTCGACGACGCCGGCGTCGTACGCGTGTGCACGGCCGCCGCCGAACGGCTTCTCGGAGTGAGGGATGCCGTGGGTCGGCCGGTGCGCGATCTCGGACTGCCCCCGGCGGTCGCCGCCGCGCTGTCGGGCACCGGGGCCTCGACCGGGCTCCCCCTGGGCGACCGCGTCGTGTTCGTCGACGTGCGACCGGTGCGGCGCGGTGCCCGCTCCTTCGGCCGCGTGGCGACGCTGCGCGATCGCACCGACGTCATGGCCCTGTCGGGGCGGCTCGACAGCGTCCGCGCGATGAGCGATGCCCTGCGCGTGCAACGGCACGAGAACGCCAACCGGCTGCACGCGGCGGTGGGCCTGCTCGACGCGGGGCGCACCCACGAGGCGCGCTCCTTCCTCGCCGATCTCGTCGACCGGGGCTCGGTCGACTGGGCGGTGCCGGGGATCGACCTCGTGGCCGATGCGATGCTGCAGTCGTTCGTCGGTGCCAAGGCGCTCTCCGCCCGCGAGCGCGGGGTCGCTTTGCGCGTCGCCGATGATTCGTTCCTGGCGGATCCGATCGACGAGGTCGAAGACGTGGTCGCCGTGCTCGGCAACCTGATCGACAACGCCGTGACGGCGGCGGCGGCCGCGCCCGCGCCGCGAGAGGTCGAGGTGGCGGTGCTCGGCGACGGTGACGCGGTCGTCTTGACGGTGAGCGACACGGGGTCGGGGATCGCCGACCCCGAGGCGGTCTTCCTCCCGCGGGACAGGGGCGACGACCCCGCCGCCGTCCACGGCCTCGGCATCGGACTGCCCCTGTCGCGCGAATTCGCCCGCCGCCGCGGCGGCGAGGTGTGGGTCGTCGACCCGGGCGGCGACGGCCGTGGTGCGGTCGTGGCCGCCCGTCTGCCCAGCGTGATCCGAGAGGACCCTGCATGACCGACATCCGCGTCCTCGTCGTCGACGACGACTTCCGCGTCGCGGGACTCCACCGTGACGCCGTCGCCGCGCGCCCCGGCTTCGTGGCCCTCGAGCCCGCACGCACCGTGGGCGAGGCTCGAGCCGCGCTGGCCGCGCATCCCCCCGACCTCCTGCTCGCCGACGTCTACCTTCCCGACGGCGACGGGATCGAGCTCGTGCGGTCGGCCGGCGTCGACGCCTTCGTCCTCTCGGCGGCGACGGATGCCACGACCGTGCGCCGAGCCTTCACCGCGGGTGCGCTCGCCTTCCTCGTGAAGCCCTTCGACACGCGCGTGCTCGCGGAGCGCCTCGACCGGTACGCGCGCTACCGCAACCTGCTCTCGAGCTCGCGGCCCCTCACGCAGGACGACATCGATCGCGCGGCATCCGTCCTTCGCGGGGAGCGGGAGGGCGCCTCGCTCGCCCGGTCGGCGACCGAGCAGACGGTCCTCGCCGCCCTCGGGGCCGACGAGGCCTCGGCGACCGAGGTGGCCGAGCGCATCGGCGTCTCGCGCGCGACGGCGCAACG
>JAKOMY010000372.1 GCA_022702225.1 Microbacteriaceae bacterium
GCGTCGAGCAGGTCGCTGATGAGATCGGGGTACGACAGTCCCGACGCGATCCAGCACGTGGGGAACATCGAGATCGGGGTGAACCCGGGCATGGTGTTCACCTCGTTCACGTAGAACTCGGTGCCGGTGTAGAAGAAGTCGACGCGTGCCAGGCCCTGGCCGCCGATCGCCTCGAACGCCTGGGCGGCGATGCGCTGCATCGCGGCCAGCTCGCCGTCGCTCAGGTCGGCAGGGCACACCAGGTCGACGCCCGCGGCTCCCAGATACTTCGCTTCGAAATCGTAGAACTCCCGGCCCGTCACGACGATCTCGCCGGCCACGCTCACGCGTACCGGTCCGCCGTCGCGCCCGGGCAACACACCGCACTCGACCTCGCGACCGACGATCGCCTGCTCGACGAGCACGAGGCCGTCTTCCGCGAAGGCGGTGTCGAAGGCGGCATCGAGGTCCTCCCAGCGCGAGACCTTCGTCACGCCCACGCTGGATCCGGCCTCGTTCGGCTTGACGAACACGGGCAGGTCGAGGGCGCGGATACGGCGCTGCCACAGCTCGCGGTCGCGAGCGAGGTCGGCGCGGGTGACGGCGACCCACGGCACGACCGGCACGTTCGCCGCGCGGAGCACCTGCTTGGTCACGTGCTTGTTCATGCCGATCGCCGACATGAGCACACCACCGCCCGCGTACGGGATGCCGAGCAGCTCGAGCAGACCCTGCACCGTGCCGTCCTCGCCGAACCGCCCGTGCAGGATCGGCAGCACGACATCGACGTCTCCGAGCGAGCGCGTGCCCCCGCCATCGGTCACGGTCCACTCCCGCGACAGCGTCGAGTCGGGCAGACGCACGCGCGTGCCGTTGTCGCGCACCTCGGGCAGCGCGTCGGGGATGAGCGCGAACTTGTCGGGGTCGTCGTCTTCGAGGACGAAGGCGCCGTCACGGGTGATGCCGACCGGGATCACCCGGAAGCGGTCACGGTCGATCGCCCGCAGCACCCCGCCCGCCGTGGCGGAACTGATCGAATGCTCGCTGGAGCGCCCGCCGAAGAGCACCACCACCACCGGTTTGGTCATTCTGCGTCCTCTCGCCCTGCGGCTGGTCGTCGTCTGTCGTCAGGTGCGGTGCGATGTCCCGCGGATCCATCGTCCCGTCGAGCACCATCTTCACCTGCTGCACGATGGGCATGTCGACGCCGACCTGCTTCGCGAGCTGGAGCACGGGAGCCACGGATGCCAGCCCCTCGGCGGTCTGCTGCATCTGGGCGACGACCTCTTTGTAGCCGTAGCCCTGGCCGAGCAGGCGCCCCGCGGTGTTGTTGCGACTCAGCGGCGACTGGCACGTCGCGATGAGGTCGCCGAGGCCCGCCAGACCCTGGAGCGTCTCGGGCTGCGCGCCCTGGGCGACCGCGAAGTCGGTCATCTCGACGAGCCCGCGCGTGATGATCGACGCCTTCGTGTTCTCGCCGTACCCGACACCGTCGACGATGCCGATCGCCACCGCGATGAGGTTCTTCAGCACCCCGCCGAACTCGGTGCCGATCACGTCGGTGTTCACGAACGAGCGGAAGTACCGATTGCGCGCGCGACGGGCGACGGCCTCGGCGGTCTCGGGGCTGAGCGAGCTGATGACGGCTGCGGTCGGCTGCTCGCGCGCGATCTCGAGGGCGAGGTTCGGACCGGATGCCACCGCGATGCGGGCAGGGTCGCACTGCAGAACCTGCTCGATGACCTGGCTCATGCGCAGGCCGGTCGACTTCTCGACGCCTTTCATGAGCGAGACGATCGGCACGTCGGTGTGCTCGACGAGCGGCTTGATGGCGGCGAGGTTCTCGCGCAGCGACTGGCTCGGCACCGAGAGATAGATCTGCTCCGCACCGTTCAGCGCCTCGGCCAGGTCGGTCGTCGCCGTCATCGTGCGCGGGAGGTTGATGCCCGGGAGGTACCGACTGTTGCGCTTGGACTCGGTGATCTCGGCGGCGAGCTCGGGACGGCGCGCCCACATGACCACCGAGGCGCCGCCGTCGGCGAGGATCTTGCCGAACGTCGTGCCCCAGCTCCCGGCACCGACGACGGCGACCTTCGGGCCCGCGACGGGCAGGGCGCTCTTACGACTCAAGGCGGCCCGTTTCGTTCTGCCCGTGCTGCGACGGGTTCCACCGCTCCGCGGGGGCCGGAAGACCGCGGATGCCGGAGAGCATGGCCGTGACCTCGTTCATCATCGCGTCGGTCGCCTTCGTCAGCGTCGCCGGCTGCGTGGGAGTCGCCGCGTACGCGCTCATGTCCATCGCGGGGCCGAACTCGACGATCACGTGCGAACGGCGGGGGAACTTCAGCTTGCCGTAGCGGGGAAGGATCTGCTGCACCCCCCACTGCGCCATGGGGATCAGCGGCAGGTCGCCGGCTAGGGCCAGGCGCACCGCGCCCGTCTTGCCGCGCATGGGCCATAGCTCGGGGTCGCGCGTGAGCGTGCCCTCGGCGTAGACGATGACGCCGCGTCCGTCTCGCGCGATCTGCTCCGCCGCCTTCATGGACTGGTTCGCGCTCGTCGAGGCCCGAGGCACCGGCACCATGCCGGTGGCCCGCAGCGCGGCCCCCAGCACGGGGACCTTGAACAGGCTCTCCTTGGCCATGAACCGCGGGGCCCGGCCCAGACGCCACACGGCGACGGCGACGATCACCGGGTCGAACTCCGAGTTGTGGTTCGGAGCGAGCACGTACGCCCCCTCACGCGGGAGGTTCTCGGCGCCACGGATCTCGATCCGGGCGAAGAGTCCCGTGACGGGGACGATGATCGCCGCAAGCGGCCAGAAGGCGCTCGGGCGGCTCTTCTCGGGGTTCGAGGCCACCGGCGTCAGCCCACGACGTCGAAGTCGGCGTCGAGAGCGGTGAGCTTCTCGAGGAACTTCTCGTACCCGCGGCGGATGATGCCGATGTTGCGCACCGTCGACTCGCCCTCGGCCGCGAGAGCCGCGATCACGTAGCTGTAGCCGCCGCGGAGGTCGGGCACCTCGACGTCGGCGCCGTGCAGCGGCGTCGGCCCGTTGATGACGGCCGCCTGCTCGAGGTCGCGACGCGGAACGCGGCGGTCGGGGCTCGCGATGCCCTTGGGGTGCACGACGATGTCGGCGCCCATCTTGTTCAGCGCCTCGGTGAAGCCCAGACGGTTCTCGTACACGGTCTCGTGCACGGTCGAGGTGCCCGGAGCCTGCGTGAGCGCGACGATCAGCGGCTGCTGCCAGTCGGTCATGAAGCCGGGGTGCACGTCCGTCTCGACCATCAC
>JAKOMY010000377.1 GCA_022702225.1 Microbacteriaceae bacterium
AGGACGGCTCCCGCGGCGGTCGCCGCGATCGTGGTGCGGGGGCGCAGAGACATGGGCTCGGGTTTCTTTCTGTCGGGTCTTACTTGAGGGCGCCGGCGGTGATCCCACCGGCGAGGAAGCGCTGCGCGAGCAGCACGAGGACGAGAACGGGGAGGGTGACCATGGCCGCGCCGGCGAGCACGACCCCGACGTCGGCGGCCTCGGCGCTGGAGAGTTGGGCGATGCCGACCTGCACCGTGCGGTTCTGGGGAGAGTTGGTCACCAGCAACGGCCAGAAGAACCCGTTCCACGCGGCGGTCGCGCTGACGAGGGTCACCGAGATGAGCGTCGGCTGCACGATCGGCAGCAGCATCGACCGGATGAAGCGGGCGTGCCCCGCACCGTCGAGGAGGGCGGCGTCGCGCAGCTCCCCCGGGAAGCTCAGGAACGCCTGCCGGAACAGGAAGATGCTGAGCGCCGAGGCGAGGAACGGCAGGAACACCGCCGGCAGGGTGTCGATCAGCCGCCACGACGAGATCGTCAGGTAGTTCGCGATGAGGATGGTCTCGCCGGGCACCATCATGCTCGACAGGATCAGGAGGAAGAGGGCCCGCGTGCCCCGCAGCCCGCAGAAGACGAGGGCGTAGGCGGTGGCGATGCCGATGGCGACCTGGAAGAAGGTCTGCACCAGCGTCACCACCACGCTGTTGAGGAACTGGTGGCCGAGCGGGATGACCTGGGTGGCGCGGATCACGTTGTCGAGCGTCAGGTGGACGGGCAGCAGACCCTCGAGACCCTCGTCGAGCCAGGCGGTGGGTGTGAGCGCGCCCTCGAAGATGTAGTACAGCGGGAAGCACACGACGATCACCGCGACGACGAGCCAGCCGTAGAGCAGGGTGCTTCGCAGACGCGCGCGGACGGTCAGCGGCCGCGCCATCAGTAGTTCACCCGCTTCTCGAGGACGCCGAACTGCACGAGCGAGAGGCCGAGCACGAGCAGGAACAGCACGACTCCCACCGCTGCGGCGATGCCGAAGTTGGCGCTCCCCGCCCCGAACGCCGCTTGATAGATCGTGTAGACCAACGTCGTCGTCGAGTTCGCCGGCCCTCCGCCGGTGAGGATCTGGATCTGCCCGAACGTCGTGAGCGCCTCGACGGCACCCGTCACCACGATGAAGAACAGCGTCGGCGTGATCAGCGGCAGCGAGATCGACCAGAGCGTGCGGAGCGGACCCGCCCCGTCCAGGTGCGCCGCCTCGATCACGTCGGGATCGATCGCCCCGAACGCCCCGAGCAGCAGGAGCACCGTGAATCCGAGCGACCCCCACACCGTGACGGCGATCACGCTCGGCATGGCCCACGGGGTGCTGGTCAGCCAGGGCACCGGCGTCCCGCCGAAGCGCGTGATCACGGAGTTGATCAGCCCGCCGGCCGGGGAGAGCATCGCGGCGAAGGCGACCGATGCCACCGAGACCGAGGCCACGAGCGGTGAGGTCAGTAGGGCGCGGAAGACGCGGATGCCGCGGAGCTTCGCGGTCAACGGGAGGACGATGAGCAGCCCGACGACGATGCGACCGACTACGACCGCGACGCAGAACACGGCCGTCCGCCACAGCGTGTCGCCGAACTGCGGGTCGGTGAAGATCGTCGCGAAGTTCTTCGCACCCACGAAGCCGGCGGCCTGACCGAAGATGTCGGTCCCCTGGGTGCTGAGCCAGACGACCTTGCCGAGGGGGTAGAAGACGAAGACCGCGAAGACCGCGAGCGCCGGAACCATCAGCGCGGCCCCCACGCGCCGGTCGGCGCGCCGCCAGGCCAGGGTCGGGGCCGGCCGACGACGGTCGGCGAGCGTCGGCCGGCGGTCGAGTGTCGAGAGCGTCATCGGCTACCTTTCCGCCATAGGGAACGTTCCCTTTTCTGAGAACGGACTCACTCTGCGACACCGCGAGAGACCGGGTCAAGGCGACCGGCGAGCGGTCGCCGAGCGTTCACGCGGCGTTCACGAGCACCTGAATCAATCCCCCTGACCCCGAGGAGAACCATGACCACGCATCCCTCCCCCTCCCCCGACGACCTCCGCGCCGTGGCCGAGACGGCCGCACGAATGGCCGCGCCAGCCCTGCTCTCGGCGTTCCGCTCGGGCATGAGCGTGTCGTTCAAACGCGACGTGCACGACGTCGTGACGATCCACGACAGAGCGGCCGAGGCCGCCATCGCCAGGATCCTCCAGGACGGTGCACCCGGTTCGGTGATCCTGGGCGAAGAGACCGGCAGCTCGGGAGAGGCCCCCCTGCGATGGATCGTCGACCCGATCGACGGCACAGCCAACTTCGCGCGCGGTCTCGCCTACTGGTGCATCTCGATCGCCGCCGAGCTCGACGGCGAGGTCGTCGCGGGCGTCGTGTTCGACCCCGTGGCCGACAACATGTTCTCGGCCGACGCCGAGCACGCCCGCCTGAACGGCGCGCCGATGCGATCGGCATCCGGCCCCGCCGAACTCTCCACCCTGCTCACGAGCTTTCCCGGACAGCACGACGTCGACCTCCTGGGCGAGGGCGCCTTCGACCTGCTCGCCGAGATCACTCGCACGTACCAGCACCACCACAGCACCGGCAGCGGGGCCCTGAACCTCGCACACGTCGCAGCCGGGTGGGCGGACGCCACGATGGGCTTCGACACCCACCCCTGGGACGTGGCCGCAGGAGCCCACATCCTCGAACGGGCCGGCGGCACGTACACGGGCTTCCGCGCCGGCGTCGAGGTCGCTCGCGCCCAGGAGAGCCTCGACTACGTCGCGGAGGGAGCGGGCGGAGAGCACGGAGTGCTCATCCGACACCTGCGCGCCCTGTCCGGGCAGTGGATGCCGGCCGGGCAGTGAGGGAGTCCGGGTGCCGCGACCGTGCGGCATCCGGACTCTTCCAACCGGACTACGCGCCGGCGAGATTCCAGGTGCGCACGTGCTCCCACGTCATCGTCTGCCACCAGCGTCCCGACCAATCGGGACTCGACGTGCGGTACATCACCACCGTGCGGCCCGAGAAGCCGCCCGGGACGGGGACCTCGAGCTCGCGGATGAACTCCCCCACCTCTTCGTACAGGTCGGGACGCACGTACAGGTCGTGCGACGCGAGCGAGAGGTGCCCACGGTAGAGCTCCGGGACGAAGTCGTTGGGCAGGGGGTTGTTCATCGACGCGCGGAACGGGGCGACCGTCGCCTCGATGTCGCGAGCCAGGCTCACCAGGTCGTCGTTCACCGAGCCGTCCGGGTTCTCGCTCACGTCGTAGACGTAGCCCCGGCCCTGCGCGCGGACGCCGGCGTTATGCACGGCGAAGGCCGGGCGATCGTCGAGCATCTCGGTGAGCGCATCGACGACCACGGGCTCCGAGAATCCGAACGGCTGGCTGCCCACGAGGGTGGCGTGCGGGGGAAACGCGCCCGCGGAGAGGAAGCCGTACTGGGCGCGCAGTTGATCGGTCACCGTGGTCACCGCGCGGCAGGTCTTCGCGTCGGGTCGCAGATAGACGCCGTAGCGGAAAGGATCGCTGTCGTCTCGGGGCAGCTTGTGGGCGATGTGGTCGTTCATGCGGACTCTCCGTGA
>JAKOMY010000404.1 GCA_022702225.1 Microbacteriaceae bacterium
TATACCGTAGCCGTGCGTTGCCCCGAATTTCTCGACGATAAAAAGTGACAGTGGTCGAACTAGGGAGCGCCGCCAGTCTCGTTGATGAAGCTCCATGTCGATATCGTACATCTATCTACGTAGGAAATCTACTTACTAAACCGTCGCCAAGGCGGGGAGCAGCAGTACTCTGAGCCAGCGGGTGATGCGCGCGCCGAGCTCCTCCTCCACCTCGCGGGCGATCGCCTCGCGATGCGTTTCGCCGAACTCGACGCTGCCGCCGATCAGACAACGGAAGCCTCGCGGGTTTTCGAGGGTCGAGGCGTGGGCGCTCACGAGATGGGCGGGGATGCTCGGGTGGGGGATGACGAGCATGGCTTTCACACGGATGCGTGAAGGGGCAGGTAGGGATACTTCGGTCCGGTCTAAATCAGGCATGGTCGCGCAGACGCCCTTCGATCCGAGCCCGGATCACGCTCCGATACGGCAGCTTGTTGGCGGAGGTCAAAGGGGAAAGTCCGAAGCGCGACGCTGTCGTGAAGTCGGGCTCCGGCTGCGCGAACCAGAGGTCGTAGATCGGCTTGAGTTGATCATCGGTGTACTTCATTGCCAGGACGTCGACGAGGGGGAGGTGACCGTCGTGGTCGGTGGTGTTGATGTTCGCGCCCCGATCGATGAGTCGTCGGGCGAGGTTCTCGTCGCGAGTCAGGTTGTGCGACACCTGCCCGAAGAGGACATGGAGGACCGTCGCGCCGTTGGTCCCGACGTTTCGACGGGCGCGCCGTGATCAAGGAAAAAGTCGGCGATCGTATACCGACTCGCCAGGTCTTTGTTCTTCGAGGCCTTGAGCAGGAGGCCGCGCCCCTCGGCATCGACCTTGTTGGCGTCTCCGGTTCGGTGGGTCGCGAGGAAGTCCGCGAAGGGCCTCAGGTAAGCGGCGAGAAAAATGTCCAGGAGTTTCTCCTCGTGCAGGCCCGTCAGCGGTGACCGACACGATGCGACGCGGCCGCGGAAATGACGCGCGTCTCAGAGGCCACGTCATCGCGGATGCGCGCGGACATAGCTCTCCATCCGGTCCACGACGGCGGCGCGGAAGGGGAGCCTCTTCGCGAAACTGATCGGGGACACCCCGTGTACCGACACCGAGGTGAAATCGGCATCAGCGTGCTCGAACCACAGGTCATAGATCGGATTCAGGTCGTCGTCGCTGTACTTCATGTTTAGGACCTCGAGGAAAGGGACGCGTCTGTTTTCGTCCAGCGCGTTGATATCTGCGCCGGCATCGATCAGACGTCGCGCGATTCGCGCGTCTTCCCCGATATCGTGGGAGACCTGACCGAACAGGACATGAAGAACGGTTGCCTCGCCGTCACCAGCCGTGATCTGGGCGCCCTGGTCGAGCAAGAAGTGGCCGAGGCTGTATCTACTGGGCAGGTCGTGGTTGGCGAGTGCCTGCAGCAGGAGCCCACGGCCTTTCGCATCCACCTTCTGCGCGTCTTCGGGGCGAAAAATTGAGAGGAAATCTCCCGCCGGCTTAAGGCGGGCGGTGAGGAAAAGATCCATCGAGTTCGTTCGCGGAGCGCTATCGGGCGAAAGGAATTGGCCCCGCCAGCTGTTCCGTGAACGCGATGTGCTCGAAGATCCGCGAGCGAGTGAGGAACTCGACGCTCTCCGGCCCGCCCGCGGGCAGGGGGAGCTTGTATGCGTAGATGTAATCGATGTCTGCCGGCGCCGTCAGCGGCCCGTAGACGGACGCCGCCTCGTCGTAAGGAGCGGAGTTGTAGATTTCGTCGCGCCACTCGGCGCTGGTGATTTTGAGTCCGAGGTGGCGAATGCTCGAGCTCATCCCCGAAACGCGGGCGTACCGATATTGCAGTACTCGGTAGTCGCCACCGGCGGCCACCACGATATCCCCGAGGCCGGTCGCGAAGAGAGGAATCATATCGGGCTGCGGGAGATAATCTCCGATCATCTCCGTGTAGTAATCAGGATCGATGATCTTCAAAAATCCATTTGCTGCGATTCCGAAACCGTGGAGCTGCCACATCTCCAGCACGGCTTCTTCGAGAACTCCCGAGTATTTCTGAATCGTTGCGGAGGAGACAGGGGCGACCGGCACAAAATCTTCGAAGGGGCGGAATGCCATGGTTATCCATTCACTCGAATATTGAGAAGCGTTCGCGCAAGCTGCTCAGGTGTCATCTCGGATGCAATTCGGCGGATATCGTCCTCTAGTGGACCGATTCGATGCTGCCACTGGGATCCTATCGAGGAGTTGACCCGAGCATCCCCGACGCCATCGAAGCTCAGGGGGTCTCCGCCACCGACCGCATCCAACTTGTGGATGGCGTGTTGCGTCTTCATCCACTCCTGCGCCTGGCGCTGTGCTTCCTCGAGGGAGTCGGCCGTGTCGAGGAGCTCATCCACCTTGTCGTCATAGGCGCGGGCGCGCACCTCAGCCTGCATATTGAGAACTTCGCGCGTCCGGTCCCCAGTGAACTCATCCCTCCGCTGCAGCCATGTCTCGAACGTCGTGTTGTCCAAGACGTCCTGAGCGTTGGTGATCTGACGATCCCACTCGGGGCGACTGTGCTTCG
>JAKOMY010000407.1 GCA_022702225.1 Microbacteriaceae bacterium
GCCATGCGTGTTCGTATTGCCTGTCCCCGGACACCCTCATCTTGAAAGCGGACGGCCGACAGGTCCCCCTGTCGCAGATCCGTGTCGGAGACGAGATCATCGGCACCGAGGGGGGATCGCGAGACCGCCGTTATGTGCGAACGACCGTTCGCGCGAAGTGGAGCACTCGCAAACGCCTCCATCGCGTCACCCTCGCGGACGGCACCGAGATCGAGTGCAGCGCAGACCACCGGTTCCTGACGGAGCACGGATGGAAACACGTCACCGACTCCCCCGTCGCTGGCCGACAGCGCCCCCACCTCACGGTGTCGAACCGTCTGCAGGGTTTCGGAACGGGCGCCCCTCCCTCCGTGGAAGCGCCGGATCCGGACTGGCGCAAAGGGTATCTGACGGGCATGGTACGCGGTGACGCGACGATCTCCCACAAGACCCACGACGACGAGAATCGAGTCCGAGAAATCCACCGATTTCGCCTCGCCCTGGCCGATCGTGAGGCGCTCGATCTCGCAAAGGAGCTTCTCGAACAGATCGGCATCGTCACGATGGTCCGCCCCGTCTCCGTGCCCGCTCATCGCCGGCCCATGACGGCTCTTCACACGGCGAAGACGGACGATGTCGCGCGCCTCGAGGACTACGTCGCGATACCGCGGACGCGAAGCCGGGAGTGGATGGCTGGCTTCCTCGGGGGCATCTTCGACGCGAAGGGCTCTGACTCGGGCGAAATCCTGCGCATAAGCAACGCGAACGACGAACTTCTCTCGTTGGCCGAAGAGGCCTTCGCCGCGTTCCGATTCGATACCGTTCGCGAACCCTCTCGCCCGGGCACTGTGTCGGATGTCCGCCTGCGCGGAGGGCTCGCCTCGAGACAACGATTCTTCGATATCGCCCACCCGTCCATCACGCGCACACTCGATGTCTGCGGGACAACGGTCGAGACCAGCGTGGACGTGAGAGTCGTGAGCATCGAGGACATCGGCTACGACATCGACATGATCGACATCACGACGGACACCGAGGATTTCGTCGCGAACGGCGTCATCAGCCACAACTGCTTCGCTCGCAAGACTCACGAGTACCTCGACCTGGACTACGGGGCCGACTTCGACTCGCAGATCGTGGTGAAGGTGAACGTGGCCGACGTCCTGCGCACCGAGGTGCGCCGGGGGTCGTGGGCGCGCGAGCCCGTGATGCTCGGGACGAACACCGATCCCTATCAGCGCGCGGAGGGTCGGTACCGCCTCATGCCCGACATCGTCGGGGCCCTCACCGACAACGGCACACCCTTCTCGATCCTCACCAAGGGCACGCTGCTTCGACGGGACCTCCCTCTGCTCGCCGAGGCCTCGAAGCAGGTGAAGGTCACGCTGGCGATGTCGATCGCCGTCTTCGACGACGTCCTCCAGCACTCGATCGAACCGGGCACGCCCAGTGCCGAAGCCCGGCTCGAGACCGTGCGCGCGGCGACCGCGGCAGGATTCCGGGTGACGGTGTTCCTCATGCCGATCATGCCGCACCTCACCGACTCGATCGCCGCCCTCGACGACGCCCTCGCGCGCGTTCGCGAGGCCGGTGCCGCACGCGTCGTCTACGGCGCACTCCACCTTCGCCCCGGTGCGAAACAGTGGTTCTTCGACTGGCTCGAGCGCGAGCAGCCGCACCTGGTCTCGTCGTATCTCGGGCTGTACCCGGGGGTCTCGACGACGGCCCCGAAGGCCTACCGTACGTGGCTCGGCAAGCGCATGCGGCCACTCCTGCGCATGCATCGTCTCGACGGGTGGGACGAGGACGACCATCCTCGTGGCCGACCGCAGCCGGGATTGGCCGCGAGGACACCGCCCGCCAGCAGCCTCGGCCCGGTCCGTGTCACCGGCGTTCCGGCATCCGGTCGTCCCCGTGTCGCCCCGGCCAGCGAGCCGACGTTGTTCTGAGGGCCGGCCAGCGGCGCGGGGGCTCGACGGTTCTCGCGGTCCCGGCATCCCGAGGATGCACGAAGCCCCCGTCGCTGAACGTGACGGGGGCTTCGAGCGACGGGTTACGCGTCGACGTTCGAGAGCTGACGACCCGAGAGCTCCTCGAGCACGTCGTCACCGAGCGCGGTCTCTTCGAAGGGAGCCTGGATCTCGGCGCGGTCGAGCAGCTCGGTCATCCGACGGCGACGCTGACGCGTGATCAGCGTGACCACCGTGCCGGCGCGACCCGCGCGGCCGGTGCGGCCCGAGCGGTGCAGGTACGTCTTGTACTCGTCGGGAGCGTCGGCCTGGATGACAAGGTCGATGTCGTCGACGTGGATGCCGCGAGCGGCGACATCGGTGGCGACGAGCACGTTGACGCGACCCGAGGTGAGCTTCTCGAGGTTGCGCGTGCGCTTCTGCTGGTTGAGGTCGCCGTGCAGAGCGACCGCGGCGATGCCGGCGTCGTCGAACTGCTCGGCGAGCATCTCGGCGTAGGCACGGGTGCGGGCGAACACGAGGGTCTTGCCCTCGCGGTCGACGAGCGAGTCGAGGATCTGCGCCTTGTCGCGGTGCTCGATGACGAGGACGCGGTGTTCGATGGTGCTCGAGTCCTGGTCCTCGCCGGCGACCTCGTAGACGGCCGGCTCGACGAGGAACTCGTCGACCAGGGCCGCGACCTCGCGGTCGAGGGTGGCCGAGAAGAGAAGCTTCTGGCTACCCTTCTTGGTCGCGCGGAGGATCCGCTGCACGGGCTCGAGGAAGCCGAGCTCACACATGTGATCCGCCTCGTCGAGGACGGCGATCTGCACCTGCGAGAGGTCGAGCTTGCCCTGGTTCAGCAGGTCTTCGATGCGGCCCGGGGTGCCGATGACGATGTCGACGCCCTTCTTGAGCGCACCGACCTGACGCGCCTGGGGCACGCCGCCGTAGACCTGGGTGGTGAACAGGCCCACGCTGCGCGCGAGCACCTGCACGGTGCGGTCGATCTGCAGGGCGAGCTCGCGCGTGGGAGCGAGGATGATCGCCTTGGGGGCGCGTCCGAACTCGCGACGCTGACCCGCCTGCGAGCGCAGGATGCTCTCGACCAGCGGCGCACCGAAGGCGATCGTCTTGCCCGAGCCGGTGCGGCCGCGGGCGAGGACGTCGCGTCCTTCGAGGATCGGGGCGACCGTGGCCGCCTGGATCGGGAAGGGGCTCGCTGCGCCGAGACCGGCGAGGGCGCGGACGAGATTGTCGCCGAGACCCAGCTCGGCGAAGCCTGCGCCGGTGACCGTGGCGGCATCCACGGCCTCGGCCTGCAGGCGCTCGTGCACCACGTCGACGCGCTGCTCGTGCTCCGCGGAGCGCTTCGGAGTGCTGTTCCAATCGCTGCGGCTCGGGCCGTCGTTGCGACGCGGGCGGTCGTCGAACGAGCGTGCCGGGCGGTCGTTGCGGTCGAACGAACGAGCTGGGCGGTCGCTGCGGTCGAACGAACGAGCGGGACGGTCGTCGCGGTCGAACGAACGAGCGGGACGGTCGCTCCGGTCGAACGAACGAGCCGGACGGTCGTTGCGATCGAACGAACGGACCGGACGGTCGCCGGCGTCACGACGGGGACGCTCATCACGGTCGAACGAACGCGCGGGACGATCGTTCCGGTCAAACGAACGAGCCGGACGGTCGTTGCGATCGAACGAACGGGCGGGACGGTCGCCGACGTCCCGACGGGGACGCTCGTCACGGTCGAACGAGCGAGCCGGGCGGTCGCTCCGGTCGAACGAACGAGCCGGGCGGTCGTCGCGATCGAACGAACGCGCCGGACGATCGTTCCGATCGAACGAACGAGCCGGACGGTCGTCGCGATCGAACGAACGCGCGGGACGGTCGCCGGCGTCACGACGGGGCCGCTCGTCACGGTCGAACGAACGTGCGGGACGATCGTTGCGGTCGAACGACCGGGCGGGCCGATCGTCGCGTGCCGACGAGCGGATGTTGCGGGCCTCGGCACGGCCGGCGCGGTCGGCGGCGTTCCAGCGGCCCTTGTCGGGGGTCGCCTCGGCCTCGGGACGGTACCCGCGGTGGTTGGGGCTCTTGCTCCCGGGCTTGGCGGGACCCTCTGCACCGGGACGACGCTTGCGGTCCTGGAACGAGGTCTTCGCGCCGTAGCGGGGCTCGAAGTTCTTGGCGGCGCGGCCGCCGGCGGGCTTCTTGTTCTTGGGCATGGAAAAACTTCCTGGGTTCTGTTCGCGCGAAACAGCGACACCGCTCGTGGCGGTGCGATACCCGGACTCTCGTCGGCCGGGGGCCAATTCACTAGTGATGGTCGAGGCCGCGATCGCGTCCTGTCCATCGGCCCCTTGGACTCACAAACCCATCCGCGCGTCACGCACGGTGTCCAGAGCCGACCACACCACGTTACCGGTCGCGCCTGGGAATGGCATCCACGTTCCCGCCCTCGGGCACCAGAACAGGAGGATGCCGCCTCAACAGGCCGATCCGGCGGCGAACGGCTGTTCCGTCGCAGCCCTTGCTCTCGATCGCCGTGCGCGGCACCGGACCCTCCGACGGGTTCGGGGATCTCGGCCGCCGGACCTGCACGAAGATAGACGCATGGCAGACACCGACGCCCACCCCATCACGGTGGCGATCGAGCGGCGCATCGACCCGACGCGCACCGCCGAAGCGACCTCCTGGATGCAGGCCGGCACCGACCTCGCGACCACTTTCCCGGGCTTCCTCGGCTCGGGGTGGGTGCGCGCGGGTGAAGACAGCGACCTCTGGTACATGCTGTACCGCTTCCGCGACATCACGACGCTCGAGGAGTGGGAGAGCTCGACGCAGCGCCAGTGGTGGCTCGACTCGGGGCGCCCCTTCGCGCGCGAAGAGCGCAGCGAACGACGCACCGGGATCGAGGGCTGGTTCGACGCCCCGCACGGCTCGATCCTCGAGGCGGCGACAGTGACGGAGGCCGGAACCCAACCGATCCACCAACCGGTGCCGGCGGCTCCCCCGCGGTGGAAGCAGGCCGTGACGATCTGGGTCGGGTTCTTCCCGACGAATCTGGCGGCGTCGTGGCTGCTGGGCTTCGTTCCCGGGTTCGCCGAGATCCCCCTCGTCCTGCGCGTGCTCGCCACCACCCTCATGCTCACTCCCGTCATGACCTACGCGGTCCTCCCGTGGGTCACCCGCATGCTGCAGCCCTGGCTGCAGCGTCCGCGCCGATCGCGAAAGGCCACGTCATGACCGCCGACCCCACCGGATTCCGCTTCCGCCTCCGCGGCGAGCACTCCTCCGCCGAGATCGCTCAGGTGGGTGCCGCGCTTCGCGCGCTGACGGTCGACGGCGTCGACCTCGTGCCGCGCTACCCCGACGACCTGCCCACGCCCGCGGCATCCGGAGTCGTCCTCGTCCCGTGGCCGAACCGCATCCGCGACGGTAAGTACTCCTTCGACGGCGAGGACCAGCAGCTCGCGATCAGCGAGCCGAAGTTCGGCAACGCCAGTCACGGCCTTTTGCGCTTCGGGACCTATCACGCCCTCGAGCACAGCGACGAGCAGCTCGTGCTCGGCGCCGAGGTGGTGCCGCAGACCGGCTATCCCTTCCACCTGCGCACGCGGGTCGCGTACACCCTTCGCGCCGACGGTCTGCACGTGAGCCACGTCATCGAGAACGTCGGGTCGAAGGCCGCCCCCGTCGCCCTGGGCGTGCACCCGTACCTCCACATCGGCGGCGTTCCGACGGAGGATCTGGTGGTGCGATCGACCGGCACGACCACGCTCGTCCTCGACGACCGCAACATCCCCGTCGACGAGGTGCCGGTCGATGCCGCCACCGACCTGCGCGAGGGTCGCCGTCTCGGCGATGCCTCGCTCGACAACGGCTATCGCGGATTGGAGCGGGATGCCGACGGCCGGGCGCACCACACCCTCACCGCTCCCGACGGTCGGTGCGTGCAGCTGTGGCAGGATGACGGGTTCCGCTGGGCGCAGGTGTTCACGACCGATCGCTACCCCGGGCAGTCCCTCGCGGTGGCGATCGAGCCGATGACGGCTCCGGCGAACGCTTTCGCGACCGGGACGGACCTGGAGCGACTCGAACCGGGCGCGAAATTGACCAGGGAATGGGGCATTTCCTACCGCGCGTAAGGCGGTCTTGTCCCCCAAATGGGGGACAAGAAATTGGGCATATGACCTGGGAATTTCCCAGACAAGCCCTTTCCTGAAAAGGCGGCGCGAACGATACCATGTGCCCTGACGGTTTCCGTCAAGGCCGGGGGAGGCAAAGGACCAAGGTTTCTCCTGGCTCATTGCCCGAATGAGCCGACGGGGGCCGAGGGTCCCGCGGTGTGGGGGGATCTTCGTTCCGTCCTGAGGAAAGATCCCCCACATGAGCAACGCGCTCCGCTCCGTTGTCCCCTTTTCGCTCCCGGTGCCGCGTCTGGGCACTCTCGCGCGCCGCCTGGACGCGATCCCGACGATGCACGTCGGCGGGGCGGCCCTGATCGTCCTCGTCAGCGGACTGCTGCTGTCGATCGCCACGACGAGCGACCCTCTGTGGTGGCAGTTGCACTTCAGCCAGCTGGGGATTTTCGGCGACCTCTCGAGCGCATTCTTCAACACCACGCTCAAGGTCAGCGGAATGATCGTCGTGGTCTTCGCCTTCCGCGTCCGTCGCGATGTGCGACGCGTGGGTCGCGGCCCCGTCCGTCGGGGCGCCGCGACGGTGGCCTTTGTCTGCCTGAATGTCGTGGGCGTCAATCTCGCTCTCGTGGGCTGCATTCCTCTGAACACCGACAAAGACCTTCACGACAAGGTCGCGGGCTCGATGGTCCTGGGATTCCTCGCTCTGCTGCTGAGCGCGCCGTTCCTCTTCCACCGTCTCGG
>JAKOMY010000414.1 GCA_022702225.1 Microbacteriaceae bacterium
ACGCTCGAGCTGATCCTCGACGGCGTGCACGTGCACCCCTCGGTCGCGCGCCTGCTGCTGACCGCGGCGCCGCAGCGGGTGGCTTTGATCACGGATGCCATGGCCGCCGCCGCCCACGCCGATGGCGCGTACCGACTGGGTGAGCTCGACGTACGCGTCACCAACGGCCGCGCGCTGCTCGACGACGGCGTCACCATCGCCGGGTCGACGTTGACCCTCGATCGCGCGGTGCGCACGGCTGTCGTCGACCTCGGCCTGAGCGCCTCGGATGCCGTGGGGGCGGCGGCCGCGGTGCCCGCTGCGGCGTTGGGCGACTCCTCGCGCGGGCTGCTCGAGCCGGGGATGCGCGCCGACCTCGTCGCGTGGGACGCGGACTGGCGGGTGCAGCGGGTGTGGCTCAGCGCTTCGTGACCCGCCGCTCGAGCAGCTTCTTCGCCACGTCCATGAAGTTCGGCGCGTACTTCGCCCATTCCTGATCCAGCTTGCGCACGTCGATCTTGCCGGTGTGCAGCAGTTCGCAGATCTTCAGCCAGCTCTCGCCGGTCGCTGCGGTCAACGCCGCCGCCACCGCGGCGTTCACCACGATGCCGGCGCCGGGGATCAGCTTGAGGAAGCTCGTCGCGAGCGCACGACCGGCGACCTGCACGCCGAACTGCGCCAGCGCTCCGGCCGAGAGCATCGTCTTGACCTCGAGGTCGTAGATCGCGGCGATGCGTCCCATCATCGTGAGCTGGATCGGCGCCAGCGTGACAGCATCCGAGACAGGAAGCGGAACGGATGCCGCTCCCGCAGCCGCTGCGGCCGCCGCGGCGATGATCGGGCGCGCCATCTCGCGCTTCCACGGGAGGTTGAGGCGCTGTGCGATGCGAAAGGCGTCCTTGTCGCGCTCGGGGGCGAGCTCGAGGGTCTGCGTGACAAGGTCACCGAGGCCGTGCCCCTTCCCCTTCCCGTGCTTGTCCCGGGTCGAGGTGAGGATGACCTGCCGGTAGGGGATCCGCAGCCGTTCGCCGGTGTTCGCGTCGACGGGGTCGTTGAGCCAGTCGACGAACGCCTCGACGTCTTTCGCGACGCTCTGGTGCCCGGTGATCGGGTTCTTGATCCAGTCGACCTTCGTCAGCACGAGGATCACGGGCAGCCCCCGCGCGTCGAGCTCGCGGATCATGGCGATGTCGGCCGGGGTGAGGCGGTCGTCGTTGGCCTTCACGCAGTACCAGACGACCGAGATCTGGTGGTCGCCGGGGTGGGCGGCGATCGCATCGAGGTGGTTGCGCAGCTGCTGGTCGGGCGGGATGGGCGAACCGATCTCGAACCCCTCGACGTCCCAGATGCCGAGCGAGTCGTCGCTGTAGAAGTGCACGCCGCGGGTGACCGGCAGGCCGCGCCCCACCTTCGCCCAATCGCGCCCGAAGACGGCGTTGACGAGGGAGGACTTGCCCACGCCCGAGGCGCCGACGATCGCGAGGTTGAACCGGCCGTAGCGCGACTTCGCCTCGGAGCTCGCCTCGATGAAGGCCTTCTGATCGAGGTCGGGTGTGTCGGCGTTCTTCTTCGCCATGGTGTGGCTTACCCCCGGTGACTCACTGCGCGACCCGCGGTTGCGGGATGGGTCGAATCTACGGGGCGAGGCCCGTTGCGGGCGCCGCGAGGGGTGCCCCTTGCGCGAGAGGGATCAGTTCGACCTGCGCTGCTGGAACAGCTCCTTCGTCCGCAGCAAGCGCAGCGCCGTGACCAGCAGCATTCCGCCGATCACGTTGAACAGCAGGGTGTACCCGAACCATCCCAGCCACTGCAGGTAGGTGATGTCGGTGCCGGACTGGATTGCCCCGAAGATGAGCAGCGAGTCCAGGATCGAGTGGAACAGCTGCAGGCCGGCGAGAAGAAACCCTCCGATGACGGTGGCGACGATCTTGGCGGGCTCGGAGTCGGTGCCCTGCTGCATCCGCGTCATGAGCGTGATGGTGCTTCCGCCCAGCACGGCCAGCACGATGCTCTGCAACCCGAAGGGAGCCTCGACGTAGTGGAGCGCGGCTTCGGCGAGGGTGTCGTTCCATTGCGGGAACGCGGTGGTCAGCAGCCACATGAAGACCCACCCGCCGGCCAGGTTCGCCACGAGGGTGCCGCCCCAGAGCCGGGCGAGTTGCCCGACCGTTCCCTCGCGGGCGACCAGCGCGGCGATGGGCATCAGGAAGTTCTCGGTGAACAGCTCGCTGTGCGCGAGGAGCAGGGCGATGAGTCCGATACTGAACGCGACACCCGCCAACAGGTGATCGCCCGTCTGGTGGAGCACCGCGAGATAGGCGGCGACGCCGAGGCCCACCTCGAGTCCGCCGAAGAACCCGGTGATCAGCACGATGCGCCAGGGTCTCTGCAGGCGTTCCGCACCTTCGGAGACGGTGGCGTCGAACGATTCGGCGAGCTCGTCCTCGACGACCTCGTCGGATTCGCCGACCTCGCGGCGTCTGTCGTCGCTCACCGGGTGCTCTGTCGTGTGCTCATGCCTCACTGTC
>JAKOMY010000001.1 GCA_022702225.1 Microbacteriaceae bacterium
GGCCGCGTAACGGCGGCGGCGGCGCAGGAGTGCGCCGAACAGTCCCGCCGCATAGCGCAGCGCGGCGGGGATGCGGCGGACCCCATCGGCGGAGTAGAGCGAGAGACGGCCGGCGACCGGCACGACGTGGAAGTGCTCTTCCCCCGGGGTCGCGGCATCCCACTGCACGGCGGTCAGGTAGTCGACGTCGAGGCCCGTGCGGCCCAGCTCGTCGGCGAAGGCACGGTACTGTCGCTCGCCGCCGCCCGTGGAGTACGGGAACAGGCAGTCGTAGGCGACCGCCACGGTCGAGGCGCGCGACACGTCAGCACCCCTCGATGCGGAAAAGCCGCGCGGCGGGACCCTGGGAGTCCACGAGCACGAGGTGCGTGCCGGCAGTGAGGTCCTGGATGCCGTTGTATTCCGCGGCAGCCGCCGGATTGATGACGTCCTGGGTGCCGAAGTCGAGCACGTAGTCGATGCCGAGCTCGTCGACCGTGCGGCACACGGCCGGGTCGGAGTCGATGTCGCGCAGATGCGCGTTGAGGAAGAGCAGCTCGGGGGAGGGGTTGCCGAAGACGTGCTTCTGGGTCACCTGGCGGTCGGCGAAGGCGAGAGCGAGAGAGGCACCCGTCCGGGGGCTCCCGGCGATGAGGGCGTCGGGGGGCGTCTCGTCGTCGAGGCGTTCGAGCAGTGCCTCTTCGTCGGACGACAGGATCAGGGAGCTGTCGGTGTAGGCGTAGGCCTCGTGCACCTGGCTGAGCGCGATGCGCACGTTCGGCCCGATCGCGACCGAGAACACGGCGGCGACGCCGACGACGACGGCGCCGACGTGGAGCCATCCCGGCACGCGTCGACCACGAACCCCCGCTCGGACGAGATCGACGATCGCGAGAGCGCCGAGGGTGGCGACGGGGATGGCCACCAGCGGCAGGAGCGCGGCGAGCCGGTTCGAGTCGTTGTACCAGGGGTTGGTGAGCAGCTGACGCAGGGGGCTGTCGATGCGCAGCCCCGAGGCCACGGCGAAGAGCGTCACCGCTACGGCGAAGGGAGCCAGCACCGTCAGCAGGCGCGGGCGACGGGCGACGGCGACGAAACCGGCGATCAGCAGCAGGGATGCGACCACGGTCGGGGTGAACCCGCGGGGCGCGGCGAACAGGCCCTCGCCGAGCGACTGCGACAGCTGCTGCCACGGGGCCCAGCCCGAGTGCTCGGCTCCCGTGCGGAAGACCGCGACGGTGCCCGCCATCGCCACGGCGAAAGCGACGACCGAGATCAACAGCCCGAGAAGAGCTCCGCGGGTGCGGTCGGTGATCGCGCGCACCGCGAAGGTGGTGACCACGACGGCGGCGGCGAAGAACAACAGACTCAGGAACGCGTTGGGGTGGCCGAGGAAGGTCCCGCCGGCCAGCAGGGCGACGAGGAGAGCCGAGCGCACCAGGGCGGGCGCGCCGCGCTCTGGCAGCATCGTCACGATGACCGCGAGGGCCGCGGGGAGCATCGCGTAACCGACGAGGTTGGGGTACAGCACGCCCCAGTTGAAGAACAGGGCGGGGAAAGCCCCGAACCCCGTCGACAGCGCGGCGGAGACGACATAGGCGGTGCGGCGCTGGGCGAAGAAGGCCCCGGCGAGAGCCATGACCGAGGCGGGCCAGAGGATCGACACGATCGCCAGGTTCGATCCGTTCACCGCGACGGGGACGCTCGCGCCCGTCAGTTCGGCGCCGAGGGTGGTGAGGGCGTGCCAGGCGTTCGGATAGAAGCCGATGTCGGAGGTCGACCCGATCTGGAACGGCGAAGCGCTGCCGTTCTGCAGGCCGAGGGCGATCGCGTTCAGGTGGACGATGTTGTCGAAGCGCTGCGCGATGTTGCCGGGAGCGCCGAACGCGCGAGCGAACATGACGGCGCTGACGAGGGCCGTCGCCGCCAGCGACAGCAGCGCGACCAGGCCGGTCCGGCGTGCGGCGGGAGCGGCGTCGACCCCGGCGAAGCGGCGGAGGACGAGCGCGATGCCGACGACCAGGAGCGTGACCAGGGCGAGGGGGATCAGGTTCCACCGCAGACCCACGAGGGGAGCGACGGATGCCGCGGCGGCGGCGATCGTGACCGAGATGGCCGGGGCGAGGAGCAGGCGCTGAGGGCTCCGCCAGCCCCAGCCTGCGACGACCACGGCGGCGCCGGGGATGATCAGGACGGCAGCGACCGCGAGGTACGCCGGGACCGCGCTGATCCAGTCACCCATGCAATTCCGTCTCCGTCCGCGGCCGTTTCGACACGCCATCGTATCGGACGGTCTCTGCGGGGCCGCTGAGCGCGGCCGCGGGGGCTCGGATGCGCCCCGGGTAGTATCGAGCGGACGTCTCCCGCGGGGTCGTGCCCCCACCCTCGACACGAAAGACGCAGCATTTCATGGACCTCCTCATCGTCGGTTCCGGCTTCTTCGGCCTCACCATCGCCGAGCGTGCCGCCGCCGCGGGCCGCAAGGTCACGGTCATCGACCGCCGTCACCACATCGGCGGCAACGCCTACTCGGCGGACGAACCCGAGACGGGTATCGAGGTGCACCAGTACGGTGCTCACCTCTTCCACACCTCCAACCCGACGGTGTGGGAGTACGTCAACCGCTTCACGCAGTTCACGAACTACGTGCACCGCGTGTACACGACCCACAAGAACGTGGTCTTCCCCCTGCCGATCAACCTCGGCACCATCAACCAGTTCTTCCAAGCCGCGTACACGCCCGACCAGGCACGCGCGCTCGTGCACGAGCTCGCCGGGGAGTTCGATGCGAAGGATGCCGCGAACCTCGAGGAACGCGGGATCGCCCTGATCGGTCGGCCCCTGTACGAGGCGTTCATCCGCGACTACACCGCGAAGCAGTGGCAGACCGATCCGAAGGACCTGCCCGCCGAGGTCATCTCGCGCCTGCCCGTTCGCTACACCTACGACAACCGCTACTTCAACGACACGTGGGAGGGTCTGCCCGTCGACGGCTACACCGCGTGGCTGGAGCGCATGGCGGACCACCCGAACATCGACGTCAAGCTCTCGACCGACTACTTCGACGAGTCGCAGCCGCTGAACAAGAAGGCGACCGTCGGCCAGGTGCCCGTGGTCTACACCGGGCCCGTGGACCGCTACTTCGACTACGCCGAGGGCGAGCTGTCGTGGCGCACCCTCGACTTCGAGCAGGAGGTGCTGCCGATCGGCGACTTCCAGGGCACCAGTGTGATGAACTACGCCGACGCCGACGTGCCGTACACGCGCATCCACGAGTTCAAGCACTTCCACCCCGAGCGCGCCGACCGGTACCCGACCGACAGGACCGTCGTGGTGCGCGAGTACTCCCGCTTCGCCACTCGCGCCGACGAGCCGTACTACCCGGTCAACACCGCCGACGACCGCGCGGGCCTGCTGGCCTACCGCGAGCTGACCAAGGGCGAGCGCGACGTGCACTTCGGTGGGCGTCTGGGCACCTACCAGTACCTCGACATGCACATGGCCATCGGTTCCGCCCTGTCGATGTGGAACAACCAGCTCGCGTGATGTCCTCGTGCATCTGACCCTCGGGTCGCCCACCCGCCCCGTGCCCGCACAGCGGGAGACCGAGGGGCGTTGGGCGTACCGTCGCGACATCGACGGGTTGCGCGCCGTCGCCATCCTGCTGGTCGTGTCGTACCACGTGTGGTTCGGCCGGGTCTCGGGTGGCGTCGACGTCTTCCTGATGCTCTCGGCGTTCTTCCTCACCCGCGGGTTCGTGCGCCGGATGGCGGGCCCCGCCCCGGTGCGTCCGATCCGACACCTGCTCGGTGTGTTCCGGCGGTTGCTGCCGGCCGCGGCCGTGACCCTGGTCGGCATCCTGGCGGTGGTCTGGACGCTCTACCCCGAGACCATGCACCGCTCGATCGCCGAGCAGGCGTGGGCCTGCCTCGGCTACGTGCAGAACTGGTTCCTGGCCGCCGACGCGGTGGACTACTACGCGCGCACCGATGTGCCGAGCCCGCTGCAGCACTTCTGGTCGATGTCGGTGCAGGGGCAGGCCTTCGTGTTGTGGGTGATCCTGCTCTGGGCGTGCCAGATCGTGGTCCGGCGTCGCGGATGGTCTGCCGATCGCGTGGTGGGGGTGGTCTTCGGCGCCGTCTTCGCGATCTCGTTCGTCTACTCGGTCGTGCGCACCGCGTCGGCGCAGCAGCTCGCCTACTTCGACACCGGGGCGCGACTGTGGGAGTTCGCCGCGGGATCCCTGCTGGTCATCGCGTTGCCCCGTGTGAGGTTCGGCGCGATCGCCCGCACCTTGATCGGGTGGGCGGGCCTCGTCGGACTTCTCGTGCTGGGTGCCGTACTCGACGTCCAGGGCGGTTTTCCCGGGTTCCTGGCGCTGTGGCCGGTGCTGTGCGCTGCGGCCATCGTGGTGTCGGGATCGGGCGAGACCGGGCGGTTCTCGCTCGCGCGTGTGCTGTCGTCGCGCCCGCTCCAGGCCGTGGGGCGCGATGCCTATGCGCTGTATCTCGTGCACTGGCCGATTCTGGTGACCTTCCTCGTCGTGAACGGCCGCACCGAGGTGGGCTTGGTGGGCGGCGCGGGGATCATCGTGCTGTCGCTGCTGCTCGCGCGGCTGTTGACCTGGGCCGTCGACCGTCCCGTGCGTGCCTGGCGGAGGACCGACACTTCCGCTCTGGTACCGGTGGTGGTCCTCACGGTCGCCGTCGCCGTCGTGGCCGTTCCCGTCGGAGCCTGGCAGGCGTCGGCCTGGGTGCAGGAGCGCGCGATCGAGGCTCGGGCGTTGCAGGCCAATCCCGGGGCCGCTGTGCTGCGCGATCCTTCGTTGTCGAAACCTCCGGCCGACGCGCCGCTGCTGCCGCTTCCGACCTTGATCGACGACGAGTGGGTCCACCTGGACCGCGAGTGCTCGGGGGAGTGGGCGAACGACGTCGACATGCTGCGCGGGACCTGCTTCGAGACCACCGGCACCCCGCGGGCCCGCCACACCATCGCCGTGATCGGCGACTCGCACGCGCAGCAGATCACGAGCGCCCTGCTTCCGGCGGCCGAGGCGAACGGGTGGGGCGTGGTCTTCCTCATCAAGGGGGGCTGCTCGATGGGTCTCGACGAGCCGGGCCTGGACGAGCGCTGCGACGGGTGGCGCGAGGCGGCCATCGAGCTCGTCGAACGAGTGCGACCCGATGCGGCGCTGACGGTCGTGACGCGCTCGGATGCCGGGGAGGACGACGAGCGACTGCGCCCGGGAATCGAACGCTTCCTCGACCGGATGGACGGCGCGGGGGTGCCGGTGCTGGGCGTCCGCGACAACCCGCGCTTCGCCTTCAACATGTACGACTGCGTGGTCGGGTCTGACGATCCGCTCGACTGCGCGGTTCCGCGGTCGGCATCGCTCGCCGATCGGAATCCCGCCGACGACCTCGACCGCCCGGGTCTGCACCTCGTCGACCTCACGCCGTGGATCTGCCCCGACGACCTCTGCGTCGGCGAGATCGGGAACGTCGCGGTCTACCGCGACGACAACCACCTCAGCC
>JAKOMY010000002.1 GCA_022702225.1 Microbacteriaceae bacterium
ATCGACATCGCCGGACGCGTCGACGCGCAGCTCGCCCGCGGCGAAGGGGACGGCTGGCGCAACGCCGACCTGCCCGTCGACGTCGAGGCCTACCGCACCGGGCTCGACCAGCTGGCCGCCACCTGGCCGACCGATCCCGCCGAGCGGGCCGAGACCTTCCGCGCCGCCGTCGAGGGCGAGTCGGATGCCGAGGGTCCCTTCGACTCCGCTCAGCTCGAGACGTGGCTCGAAGACGTACGGAACGACCTGGTCCGGCAGTGGCTCGCGCACCCGGCGAGCATGGCGCGCGTCGGGTACGACGGCTTCGCCACCGGCGGCAGACCCATCCGCGGATACGTGGAGCTGCGTCTCGGACGCCGCGAAGACTGGGAGCCGGCGAACGTCGGCGGCACGATCGCGACGGGAGACGCGGCATGAACCTCGAAGCGATGCGCACCTACACCGACGACGAGATCGTCGATGTCGTGGTGGTCGGAACCGGTGCCGGCGGCGCCCCCCTCACCGCCGAGCTGGCGCGCAAGGGACTCACCGTCGTGGCTCTGGAGGCGGGGCGGCACTTCTCGCTCGACGACCTCACCCCCGACGAGACCGAGGCCGTCGAGATCAACTGGATGTCGGAGCGACTCAGCGGCGGCGACGACCCCACGGCCTTCGGCCCGAACAACAGCGGACGCGGCGTCGGCGGCTCGATGCTGCACTGGGGCGCGTTCACCCCGCGCCCGGATCGCCGCGACCTCGCGCTGCGCACCGAGTCGGGTGTGGGCCGTGACTGGCCGGTCGACCCCGACGAACTGCTCTCCTACGTCGAGCGCGTCGAGGGGGACATCGGTGTGTCCGGACCGACCCCGTACCCCTGGGATCCGTCGCGCCGATACGCCTACGCCCCGGCGAAGCGCAACGCCCCGGCGAATCTCGTCGCGAAGGGCTGCGAGGCCCTCGGCGTCCGCTGGGCCGACGCGCCCGCGGCGGTGCTCACGCGGGCACGGCTGCAAGACCACCACGGCGAGCGCAGCGCCTGCGTGAACTGCGGCGAATGCCACCAGGGATGCCGGGTGGATGCCAAGGCCTCCACCGCGAACACATATCTGCCCGCGGCGGTCGCGGCCGGTGCCGAGATCCGCAGCGAGTCGATGGTGCACGGGATCGAGCTCGACGCCCGCGGCCGTGTCGAGGCGGTCGTGTACCGCAAGGGCGGCGTCGACCGTCGCCAGCGCTGTCGCGCACTCGTCCTGGCCGGTGGGGGCGTCGAGACGCCGCGCCTGCTGCTGCACACGGGCCTGGCGAACGACAACGGCCAGGTCGGCCGCAACTTCCTCGCCCACGGCGCCACCCAGGTGTGGGGGCGGTTCGACGAGCCGGTGCGCGGGCACCGCGGATACCCCTCGTCGCTCATCAGCGAGGACATGATGCGTCCCGCCGATGCGGATTTCGCCGGCGGCTACCTCGTGCAGAGCCTCGGCGTCATGCCCCTGACCTTCTCGACCACGCTCGTGCGCGGCGGCGGCCTCTGGGGTCCCGAGCTCATGCAGCGGCTCGATCAGTCACGGTTCATGGCCGGTATCGGCGTCAACGCCGATTGCCTGCCGTCGGACGACAACAGGCTCGAGCTGGTCGACGAGACCGACGAGTTCGGCATCCCCCGCGCTCGGGTGAGCTTCACCGCCGGTGAGAACGAGAAGGCGATCGACAAGCACGCCACCGCGTTCATGCTGCGGGTGATGGAGGCCGCCGGGGCTCGCGAGACCATGGTCCTCGCCCGCACCGCGCACACCATCGGCACGTGCCGCATGTCGAACGACCCGTCCGACGGCGTGGTGGACGCCGACGGGCGCTCGCACGAGATCCCGAACCTCTGGATCTGCGACAACTCGGTCTTCCCCTCCGCCATCGCGGCCAACCCCGCGCTGACGATCATGGCCCTGTCGCTGCGCACCGCCGACCGCTTCCTCGCCGCGGCCGCCGCCTGACCCGCGGCTCCGTCGTCCCCTCCCGTCGAGTGTCCAGGACACGCCGCCTCCGCCCCGCGCGAGGTGGCGTGTCCTGGACGCTCAACGCCGCACCTCGCAACACGGGAGAATGGATGCCATGAAGCTCGAGCACCTCGTCCGGTTCGCCGCCCTCGCAGAGGAGCTGCACTTCCCGCGCGCGGCCGACAAGCTGCGTATCCCCCTCGCCTCGCTGTACACCACCGTCGACAAGCTCGAGGAGGAGGTCGGCCAGCCCCTCGTGCAGCGCACGGCGCCCACGCGGCTGCTGCCGGCCGGTGAGCTGCTGCTCGAGGAGGCCCACCGTCGCATCGCCGATGCTCCTCCCGCGGCGCCCCGGCAGAAGGCTCCCGGCGGCGGCAAAGCGAAGGCGAACAAGGGCAAGGGCCGCGCCCCGATCGTGAAGGGCGAGCCCAAGCCCTACAAGAAGCGCCAAGGCCGCTGACTCGGCCCCCTCCCCACGCATAAACGCGATCTGCGCCCAGAAACACGTGCTGCACGCGTTTCTGGGCGCGGAAAGCGTTTCTGCGCAAGTTTCGGCGGGCTCGGCGGCGTCCGACCCGCGCCTCGGATCGCAGGCCGGGGCCGCTGCCCGGAGGCACGGTCGGCCCCGCCGGCCAAGCGCACCGGGGCCGGCGGCCGGCGCACGCTCGACGAGGCCGGACAGCGCACCGGGGCCGGGTGCCCTGACCGCTCTACAGCTCCGTGACCTGCCCCGCCTCGACGCGCCAGCGACGGTCGGTCTGCACCGCCGAAAGCATGCGTCGGTCGTGCGTGACCAGCAGCAGCGTCCCCGTGTACGACTCCAACGCCTGCTCGAGCTGCTCGATCGCCGGCAGGTCGAGGTGGTTCGTCGGCTCGTCGAGCACGAGCACGTTCACCCCGCGCGCCTGCAGCAGAGCGAGCCCCGCGCGCGTGCGCTCTCCCGGCGACAGCCCGTCGACCGGACGCGTGACGTGGTCGGCCTTGAGACCGAACTTGGCCAATAGCGTTCGCACCTCGCCGGCGTTCATCTCGGGCACGAACCCCTCGAACGTCTCCGCGAGCGCTCGCTCTCCCACGAACAGCGACCGGGCCTGGTCGATCTCGCCGATCTCCACGCTCGCGCCCAGGCTCGCCGACCCCTCGTCCGGCGTCTGACGGCCCAGGATGCCACGCAGCAGCGTCGACTTTCCGGCACCGTTCGGCCCCGTGATACCGATGCGCTCCCCCGCATTCACCTGCAGCGAGACAGGACCGAGGGCGAAGTCGCCCTGACGGAAGACCGCGCCCGACAGGGTCGAGACGACCGAGCTGGACCGCGGTGCCGAACCGATCGTGAACTCGAGCTGCCACTCCTTGCGCGGTTCCTCGACCTCGTCGAGACGGGCGATCCGGCTCTCCATCTGGCGCACCTTCTGCGCCTGCTTCTCGCTCGATTCCGTGGCGGCCTTGCGGCGGATCTTGTCGTTGTCGGGCGACTTCTTCATCGCGTTGCGGACGCCCTGACTGGACCACTCCCGCTGCGTGCGGGCGCGCGAGACCAGGTCGGCCTTGGTGTCGGCGTACTCCTCGTACTTCTCGCGCGCCTGACGCCGCAGCGTGGCGCGCTCCTCGAGGTACGCGTCGTACCCGCCGCCGTAGACCCGGTGGGAGTTCTGCGCGAGGTCGAGCTCCAGCACGCGCGTCACCGAACGGGCGAGGAACTCGCGATCGTGGCTCACGAGCACGACGCCGCCGCGGAGCCCGCGCACGAACGTCTCGAGACGCTCCAGCCCGTCGAGGTCCAGGTCGTTGGTCGGCTCATCGAGCAGGGCGATGTCGAAACGCGACAGCAGCAGAGCTGCCAGACCCACGCGCGCGGCCTGGCCTCCGGACAGACCCGTCATCTCGGCATCCGCACCGACTTCCAGCCCCAGGTCGGCGAGCACCACCGGCATCCGCTCGTCGAGGTCGGCGGCGCCGCTTGCGAGCCATCGTTCGAGGGCTGTCGCGTAGGCATCGTCGGCTCCGACAGCCGCAGGATCGCCGAGCGCTGCCGCCGTGGCATCCATCTCGCGGGTCGCCTCGGCGGCGCCCGTCCGTCGGGCGATGTACTGCGCGACCGTCTCTCCGGCCACGCGCTCGTGTTCCTGCGGCAGCCAGCCGACGAACGCGTCGGCGGGAGCGAGGCTGACCGTTCCCGCCTGCGGCTCGTCGACGCCGGCGAGCAGGCGCAGCAGAGTCGACTTACCGGCCCCGTTCGCCCCGACCACACCGACGACGTCTCCCGGTGCGACCGTCAGGTCGACGCCGTCGAAGAGCGTGCGGTGTCCGTGGCCCCCGGCGAGGCCCTGTGCGACGAGGGTGGCGGTCATCCCTCTAGTGTCTCAGGGCGCCGTCGGGCCCCGTACCCGCACCGCCCCGGTCCCCTCACCCGCCGAAGGCGCCGGATGCCGTCCCTACCTCGCCCGAGGGTGAGACGTCGCGTACACGTCGCGGAGCGCGTCGACCGACACGTGCGTGTAGATCTGCGTCGTCGACACCGAGGCATGACCGAGTAGTTCTTGCACGACCCGCACGTCGGCACCGCCCTGCAACAGGTGGGTGGCGAAGGAGTGGCGCAGCGTGTGCGGCGACACGTGGGCCGTCAGTCCCGCGCGCTCCGCCGCGGCCTGGATGATGAGCCAGGCGCTCTGGCGCGACAGCGGGGCACCGCGCACGCCCAGGAACAGCCGAGGCGTCGCACGCGCCTTCGCCGCCCAGGCCGGGCGTACCCGGGTGAGGTAGGCCTCGATCGCGGCTTGCGCGTACGACCCCACCGGCACCACGCGCTCCTTGTCGCCTTTTCCGCGCACGCGCAGAAGGTCTCCGTGGGCGGTGTCGTCGACGTCGAGCTGGACGATCTCCGAGACGCGCGCCCCGGTCGCGTACAACAGCTCGAGCAGGGCCCGGTCGCGGACCGCCGACGGCTCCGCCGCGGACGCGTCCGCTGATCCCGGCGCGGGACCCGCGGCATCCAGGAGCTCGTCGATCTGCGTGACGGTCAGCGCTTTCGGGAGCCGCCGCGGAGTTTTCGGGGGGCGAAGTCTGCCGCTCGGGTCCGCGTCGACCCGACCTTCCCGCACGAGGAACCGGTGCAATCCGCGCACCGACGACTGCAGACGAGCGAGCGACGACGACGCGGGCGGCGGTTCCGTCGAGGCCCGCTCCCCCGCGAAGTCCGCGACGAGGGCGGGAGTCACCTCTTCGACGGTGCCGAGGCCGCGCGCGCGAAGCCACTCGACGTACACCGCGAGGTCACGGCGGTAGGCCGACACCGTGTGGTCGGAAAGACCGCGCTCGAGCGCGACGTGCCGGAGGTAGGCCTCGACCGCCCGCTCGAGTTCCACGTCAGCGGGTGGACGCCTCGCGGCGCAGCACTTCTGCGGCGGCAAAAGCGCCCGTGGCCAGGATGCCGTTACGCAGGCGTCCCGCGAGCACTCCGTCGATCACGTCCGCGAGAGGCACACGTTCGACGCGCATGTCGGACTCCTCGTGCTCGCGCTCGTAGTCGGTCTCGACGCTGCGCAGGCCGCGGGCGAGGAAGAGGTGCACGACTTCGTCGTTTCCTCCGGGCGTGGTGTGCATCGACACGAGATGCTGCCAGCGGTCGGCCTCGAGGTCGACCTCCTCGGCCAGCTCGCGCTTCGCCGTCTCGAGCGGAGGCTCGCCTGCCACGTCGAGGAGACCGGCCGGGATCTCCCAGTCGCGTTCCTTGATGGGGTGGCGGTACTGCTGGATGAGCACGACGTTCTCGTCGTCGTCGAGCGCGACGACCGCGGCCGCACCCGGGTGCTCGACGTACTGGCGGGTCATCTCGCCGTCGCCGTACCGCACGGTGTCGGACCGCACGTCCCAGACGGCGCCTTCGTAGACGAGGTCCGTCGAGACCAGCTCGAGGTCGACCTTCTCGTCGCGCAGCTCCTCCACGTCAGTCCTCTTCGACGTCGAACAGCTCGCTCGAGCGGTGACGA
>JAKOMY010000011.1 GCA_022702225.1 Microbacteriaceae bacterium
ATCGCCGAGCTGAGCTTCCCCGACGGCTCGCCCCACACCGACGACGCGAAGATCGCGATCATGGTCGCCTCGCTTCTGGCATCCGTCCTCGCATCGTCCGTCCTGCTCGTACGCAACCGGCGCTACAGGCAGCTGGCTCTCGCCGAGAAGGTGGATGCCGACGGCGACGACGTACCCGACGTGTACCAGCAGCCGCGACCCGAGGCCGGCTGAGCCGCGAGCGTCGTGGGAACGGGCCGCATAGGAGTGCTTTCGCGCTGAGGTGCTGAGGGGAGGTTCCGGTCGGGGTACCTCCCCTCAGCGGGCCGCCTGGGTGCGGCGGCGGGGGGAGCAGGGGTGGGTTTCGGGGGAGAAACCCTGCTCCCGGCTCGGGGGAGCCGGCGTGCAGGTGCTGCATCGCCTGGCTCGCTTTCGCTACTGTGGACGGCGCCTTCGGTAGAGGATTGTGGCGACGACGCCCGCGGCAAGCAGTCCGGCGCCGAGCGCGTCGCTGCCTGGCTCCTAACGGAAAACCGTTCACTGTTACAGCGGCATTGGCGGGAGCGTTGACTGATGCGACGGTCAGCCGACAGGCGGCGATGCTCTTCAAAGCCGTGAACCACGCGCCAGTGGAGGAGATCGGCGCGATCCCACCCGCCGCGGCTAGCGACACCAGGGCTATCGCCGCGAAAGCGGCGAGGCAGCCCGAAGGGCACAGCAGGGGTTAATGCGCGGTCGCCTTTGCTGAGGCGGCAGTCCATGATTGGTACAAATAGGTCACAGAGTACTCGATCGTTCCCGAAGGAACACAGTAGTTCCCACCATCAGGACTCGCTCCGTTCGAGCATACCTTTGCAGATGACTCGTACGGAGTGTGGATACTGAACATGGTTACGCGTGCCGTGTAATTCGTCGTGCTGTCGTCATCGTATCCCATAAACGAGACACCTGGCGTGCCGTTGCTGTTCCGACCCCACCCCTGAACCTCGTACGGGTTTCCTTCTTTGTAAAGGAATGTCTGCCCCGATACGCCTGACGACATCGCAATCTTGGATACGTTGTACGCTTGGCCAATATTTCCGAACGTAGACCTCTGGGAGGGGCTGAGGCTCCCGATTCCGAGCCTTCCGGAATCATTCGAGCCAGTTGTATATATATCCAGATCTCTTGTGAGGATGGTAGTGGATCGTCCTCCCGTTTTTACATCGATGATCGGGCTGGAGACCGGAGCACTTAGGTGGAATGGTGTCAGATACCCCGTCGTGTTGCCCGTACCGAGCTGGCCGTCAGTATTAGCGCCCCAAACGTAGAGGTCATAGTATCCAGATAGAGCGACAACAGAGCTTTGGTCATCAGTCGAGATGGAACTTATTATCACGCCGTCGGGGATTCTCGCCTGCGTGGGGGTGTCCTTCGCCGTCTGCGTTCCATCGCCATAATCGCCGTAGGTGTTGGTTCCTCCCCATGACCAGACCGTTCCATCTGTCGCGAGTACTTTCTCGGCTTTTGTCAGTTGTTTCACTGAACGACCCCCAGGCAGGACTACAGGCCGGAAAGAGGTGCCACTTTTTGCAAACTCTCCGCTATTCGCCGTTCCTCCGCGCTGCCAGAGGCGGCCGGACGAATCAACAACGAGGATCGCGCAACTGCCGACAGCCGACGCCGCTACTGGCTTCACACCACTAGGAAGGGGAATTTGTACAGGCGAATTGGTCCACTCTCCTGTGCAGCCCGCCTTCGGTGCTGTGCCCCAGCCCCAGAGAGTGCCGTTGGAACTCACAGCAACTACAGATTCGTTCGACATAGAAATGCTGATCATTGGATTACCCGTCGGAATCTCAACCAGCTGAGGCCGGGACGATCCAGAGAATGGGCGACCGAGCGCACCTTTATTGGACGCCCCCCACATGTACACTGTTCCGTCATAGCGGATATAGCCTGCGATGCCATTTCCAGAGTCAAATGTGACGTTTGCAATTCGGGAAACCGGCGGGTATGCGTCGCTGGCGGAGCGCGCGGTACCGGTGCTGATGGTGGTGGGGTTGGCCCCGTCGATTGTGCGTGTAACGGTGTAGGTCGGCTCGGTAGTGATGGAGTTAGCGGTCGCCCAGGGCTGTTGCAGTGCGCTCGTCCACGACACATCAACACCGGTCGAAGACTTGACGGCTTTCAGCCCGCTGACGGGCTGAAGTGTGGCCGCCGTCAACGAGTTGCTGCTCACCGTTTTGTCTGCGGTGAACCAGGCTCCCGTTGCGGCGGGGGTCGAGATGACTCCCGTTGCGAGAACGCCCATGAGAAGCGTCGTCGCGAGACGCCGTCCACGGGCCTGTCGCGGCCGAGGGGCATAGGTGGCGGCGGCGGGTGGCATGTCATCTCCTACGAGGGGCACTAAGGGGGACGTTCGGATGATCGCGTGCTGCCGAGGATGTGGGGACACGCGTGAAAATTGGAGGCGCGGCAGACAGCTCGGCCTACGCGGAAGGACAACCCATCGACGGATACGGGCTGACGACTCGCCGCGCGCGGAGACGTGGGCGCCAGCGTGCTGCCGGCGCCCACGCGCGTGGGTCAGGACGAGAACGGAGCGCCCGCCTGGATGGCGTTCACCGTGAGCGTGAACGTCAGAGTCTTGTTCTGAGCAGTGTTGTCGGTGGCCGCGGGGAGCCACGCACGGAACTTGATGACCGCGGTGCCGCTAGCAGCGAGCGACGCGGTGCTGGGGATGGAGACGCTCGAGAGGGCGTCGGCGGTCCGGGCGGTGGACCAGGTCGTTCCGTTGTCGGTGCTGTACTGAACGTTGACCTGCTTGGCGAACTCGCTTGAGGTGGAGCTGACGACGGCCTTCCAGTCGATGGCCGCCGTTCCGTTGTTGCGGACGTTGATGTTGAACGTCTTGGCCTTGGTGGCGACGTCTGCGTCCGCGACAGGGAGAACGTTGGTGAACGACAGCGGGGCGACGGACGACGAGTCGTCACCAATGTTGCCGATGACGACCGTGCCGGACGCGAGGGTGTTGCTGGAAACGGTCTTGTCGGCGGTGAAGTACGCGCCGGTGGCAACCGTGCCGCCCAGGCCCATAGTGAGCAGGGCGAGGGAGGCGACGAGGACCTTCTTCTTCGAGAAGGAGCGCTTGGTGGTGGACATGGGTTCTGCTTTCTTTCAGTGGTGAGTAGTGCTTCGGGTCGGAAAGGGAGGCTGAGGGGCTCGACGAGTGCGAACGAAGGTGGCGTAGCGGCTCGACGAGAAGGTGGGGGCGCAGCCCGCAGATGCGGGCGCGCGAGGTGCGGGTGTTAAAAGCCCTGCTGAACGGCCTGGACGAGCAGGCTGAGGGGGACTGTTTGGCCCTGGTACTCATTCCCGACCGAGGCGGGCAAGTTCACCGTGAACGTCACCGTGGTGCTCTCACCCGGAGCCAAGGTCCCGAGGGAGTGCGAGTCGGAGTCACCCAAGCCGGACTCGACGGCCGAACCACTCGACCTCTCGCTCTTCCACACGATCTGTGTCGCGAGGGGGACGGCGTTATCGGTGCGTGCGATCGCGGTGAGAGTCACGGGCACGGTGGTGGAGTTCGTCACGGACGCGCGAACGACGGCAGGCTGACCGCCGGGTACGAGCTGGATCACTCCGCCGGCGAGAACGGTCGCGTCGATCTGCACATCAGATACCGAGATGACATCGCACCGTTCCGGAGCGGCATGCGCGGCCTGTGACGGGGAGAAGGCCCCCAAGAGCAAGATCACGCCCAGCACGCTCGACAGAGCGAGCCCCACGCCAGGCGCGGCCGCCGTGGAAGAGGGCGGCGCTTCACGGCGACGCCGACGGGACCGGGCCAAGGCCATGACACCACCCGCCAGAAGGACGAGCGCGATGGCGCAGGCGAGAATCACATCCATGGGAGAGCCCGTAACCGCAAGTCCAGACCCTCCCGAGGCCGTGATCGCGGGCGCTGCCGGAGAGGGCACGACCGGAACAGAACAATCCACAGAAGATCCTTTGGTATGAAACGGGTAAGAACGGGTTCAGGTGGACAGTAGCCGACGGCAACACGTTTCAACAACTCTTTTCCGTATCGCGCTCTATACCCAATGCAGTACGGTTCGCGCAAAATCGCGCCGGATCAGGCCGTTCTTGGGCGTCTTGCCCGTAAACTGTGATGAGTCTGTTACCCCCCGGGAGCGCCATGCCTAAACACCTCGAGCACCTGTTCGCTGGATACCCCCCCATCCTTTCCGCGAAGGATGTCGCAGAAGTGCTCGGGCTGAACAGCAAGACCGTCTACGAGTACCTGCAGTCCGGCGAGCTGCCGGCGTACCACATCGGCTCGAAGTGGGTCATCGTGCGAGACGAGGTCGTGGAGTACATCTCGAGCACCTCGAACGTGACCGACCGGACCGCCTCTGAGGTCGTCGCACCCACGAGCTAGGCAGGGTCAGCGCCCCTGCACCTCAGTAGCGGTGAAGAACTTCCGTTTCGCCGATCGACCACGTGGTCTCGAAGGCGTGACACGAGTCGATGTGACGTATGGGCAGCTGGTCGAAGGGGGCCATGATGTGGCCGTCGAGCGTCAGCCGCGACGGAACCCGGTAGGCCTCGCTGACGTCGACCTTCGCGCTGCGCAACATGAAGAGAGTGGGCTTCGCCGGCTCACCCAAGGCGGGTCGCCCGAGCACCTTCAGGAAGAACTTGGGACGCTTGAGAAACTCGACGGCGTCGTCAGCGAACATGGGCTCGCTCCGATACCCCGCACTCCCGCGGACGACGACGGTGTCGTTCACGGTCAGCGAGAAATTGCTCGCTCCGTCTCGGTGCACGATCGAACCCATGCCGTAGAGCACCGGCTGCAGGTAAGCCTCCCGGTTGTGGATGATCGAGGTCACGTTGTCCGTGTAGACCGCCTGGATGTAATCCCCCACGACGCCGGTGGAGCTGACCGCTTCGATCGATTGCGTCACCTCGAGAAGCGGGACGTCCCCGTGGCACTGGAAGAACTGCGTGAAGAACACGCTGGCCCGCGGAATCAAGGGCAGCTGTAGAGGTTCGGGAAGCAGCTTTCGCGCGGCGTGCTCGTCTGTCACGTAGTCGACGCGCAGGATACTCCGGCGAATGTTCCGCGCGCCCGAGTAGGCGATGACCGGCACGTTAGCGGGCGTGGTCAGCAGCTGCAGGACGTCGGAAGCTAGCACGCCAAGATTCTAAGGATACGAACAGCTCGCTCATAACGCCCTCGCCGCCGCCGCTATCGCACTACTATCCCGCGATAACCAGCGCTGTCGACGCGCTGATAACGCTCGCTCGTCGAGCAAAAGTCACCTGAGTGCGACTTCTGTCGGTGAACGGATTCAGTCGCCTCGCGCAGACCTGCGGGAGCGGATGCGGCGCGCGACAGTGACATCGCTTCGATCAGTCGGGACGGACCGCGCATTACCTGCTATGGTGCCAAAGATCCGAAATACACCGTTTCAGTCCGTTCTCTATCTACGAGCGATAATGCATGTCGCGTCACGAGGAGACCTGGCCAGGGCGACGAACCGTCGTCCGCGTGCCCGCCGTGAAGCACTCAAGCTGCCCCGCGGCACCCATCCACACCCCGCAGGAGGAGCGGCGGCATGAGAACCATCTGTCCGAGCCGTGAAGAGACGCACACGGCCACGTCTGCCGTCGTACTTCTCACTCTCGGCGTGGACCACGCCGCGCCGTCCTCGTCTGCCATGACCCGCACCCCCGACTCGTGCACGCACGACACGATCCGCCTCGGCCGAATGGACGGCGGCCGCACCACGGTGCACACGACCTCTTCGCTCACCGCTCCCGCATTCGATGCGCACGTAGGCGCTTACGCATTCGCCATAGACGCGCGTAATACAAGCGACGAGACGACCGACTGGATTCTCGGTGTCGAGCTGCGCAGCACGACACCGGACGTGCGGGGGGTGACACTCGCCGCCAGCACGACCGACGGCACCACATGGTCGACGCCGTTGGCTATCGACGCATCCGGTAATCCCGCATTCTGCGTCGTGTCGCCCCTCACACCTTCCGCGACCCAGACCGTGCACTTCCGCGTGTGGGTCCCCGTCCCCTCGCACACCGCTCACCTCTCCCTCGAGGCATCGACCGCTCAGTCTTCCTCGCATCCCGAGCGTCCGAGAACGCGCACGCGCTGGCTCTCGCGCGTTCGACGTCCTGCTCACCGGCCATCGATCGACACTCTCCTGGAGGCACAATGCGCATCCTCTCCTTCCTCCGTTGGAGCATCGTAGGCGCGTTGCTCGCCCTCCTCATCGCCCCCGCCGCCATCACTCTGGCCACCGGGACCCAGCTCGTCGTCGTCGATGGGA
>JAKOMY010000023.1 GCA_022702225.1 Microbacteriaceae bacterium
AGTCCTGATCGTCGCGATGGAGGTCGAAGACGACGGCCCGGCGCTGCGCGACCCGGGCCAGAGGAGGCAGGAACCACGTCGCGAGCGAGTCCGCGTTCACGGCGAGAGGGACGGATGCCACCGTCCCACCCTCCGCCCCGATCGCGGCGAGCGCGTCATGTTCGAGCAGAGCGAGCTGACGCGCCAGGCGCACCACGGCGTCGCCGGCTTCTGTGGCGCTGACGGGCTTGCTGCGCACGAGCACGACGCGGCCGAGCTGATCCTCGAGCGCCCGGATGCGCTGGCTCACCGCGGACGGTGTGATGTGCAGGCGACGGGCGGCGGCATCGAGAGTTCCCTCGTCGACGACGACGGCGAGGGTGCGAGCGAGATCGAGCGGGATCGACATGAAGGAATGCTAATGGTGCGCCAGAATCCTGAGCTGGTCTACGCCCCGACCGCCCTCTAACCTCGAGTTCGTGCTCCCCTCCCTCCTCGCCGGTCTCGGCCTCGGCTTCTCGCTGATCGTCGCCATCGGCGCGCAGAACCTCTTCGTTCTGCGTCAGGGCGTGCGCCGTGAGCATCTGCTCGCCGTCGTGGCGGTGTGCGCGCTATCGGACGCGGTGCTGATCCTGCTCGGGGTCTCCGGTATCGGCCTGGTCCTGCAGGCGGTGCCGTGGCTCATCGTCGTCGTGAGGTGGGCGGGGGCGGCGTTCCTCGTCGGCTACGGTTTGCTCGCCGCGCGCCGCGCCCTGCGCCCGAGCGGCGCGACGCTGCACCTCGACGCCTCGGGATCCTCGCCCGCACCGCTCGCCGGGACCACGACGGTGCAGACCCGTCCGGCACGCACGACGCTCGCGGCGACGGTGCTGACGTGTCTGGCCCTCACCTGGCTCAATCCGCACGTGTACCTCGACACGGTCTTCCTCCTCGGGTCGGTGGCCTCGACGCACGGCGACGGACGCTGGGCGTTCGCGACGGGCGCGTGCGCGGCGAGCCTGTTGTGGTTCTCGGCCCTCGGCTACGGCGCACGCTTCCTCGGCCGCTGGCTCGACACCCCGCGCGCGTGGCGCCTGCTCGACGGGATCATCGCCGTGGTGATGTTCGCGATCGCCCTTTCGCTCGTGCTGCCGCACTGACCCACGACCCCGCGTCCCGTCGTCCGCAAGAATGGCCCGATGCGAACGGTGACGATGACGGTGAGCGGCCGCGTCCAGGGCGTCGGCTTCCGCTACACGATGCAGGCCGAGGCCCAGCGCCTCGGCGTCGACGGCTGGGTGCGCAACCGCCGCGACGGGTCGGTGGAGGCGTTCCTCGCCGGGGACCCCGATGCGGTCGAGGGCGTGATCGCCTGGGCGCACGACGGCCCGGCCGGTGCCCGCGTCGACGATGTCGACGTCGTCGAGGGGACCGGGGAGTCCGCCTCCGGATTCGAGATCCGAGCCACCGCCTGAGTCAGGTCGGGAGACCGGCCTTCAACTCGTCGAGCACCTCGGCGGCGTCGTCGAGACGAGACAGCGCCGCCGCCTGACCCGCCCACAGCGACACCAGCTCGCCGTCGCCGTTCGCCGTCGCGGCGGCACGGAACACCCCGGTCAGCCAGTTCTGCGCCGGGAACGGGGCGATCATCCCCGCGGCCTCGAGCTCGCGCATCGCACGATTCGGGATGCCGCGTGCCAGCCGCCCGCTCATGGCGCGGGTGAGCACGGTCTCGGTGTCGACCGATCGCGCGATGGCGTCGCGGTGATCCCCGGTCGCCGCCGACTGGCGGGTGCGCAGGAACGCCGTTCCGACCTGCACACCGTCGGCCCCGAGAGCCAGGGCGGCCGCCACCCCGCGCCGGTCGGCGATCCCACCCGCGGCGATGACCGGGATGCCGACGGCATCGACGACCTGCGGCACGAGAGCGAAGGTCCCGACGAGCGACGCCGACGCTTTGCGGAGGAACGACACCCGATGCCCGCCGGCCTCCGATCCGGTGGCGACGACGGCATCGACCCCCGCCGCCTCGAGCGCGACGGCCTCGGCGACCGAGGTGGCAGTGCCGATCACACGGATGCCGCGGCCTCTCGCGGCGGCGAGGGTAGCGGCATCCGGGATCCCGAAGACGACGCTCAGCACCTCGGGCCGGGCCTCGAGCACGGCGCCGAGCTGGTCGGCGACGGACGGGAGGAACGCCGCCGGCGGGGCGGGGACCTCGACACCCGCTGCGGCGAAGAGCGGCGACGCCGCATCGAGGAACGGCTGCACGTCCAGGTCGGCGGGGGTCACCTCGTCGCCGCGCGGCAGCCAGAGGTTCACGGCCACCGGTCGCGCGGTGGCGGTGCGCAGTTGCGACACCGTGTCGAGGATGCGCTCGGGCGTGTAGCCGTAGAGGCCGAACGAGCCGAGCCCGCCGCCCGTGCTCACCGCCGCCGTCAGGGCGACGGAGGAGAGCCCGCCGAAGGGGCCGAGCACGATCGGGACATCGATGCCGAACAGATCCTCGAGGCGGCCCATGCCTCGACGCTACTGCGCGTGGGGCTACGTCGGGGTGTCCGAGGGGTCGGGGCCGTCGAGCGGGCGCAGCAGACGGTCGAGGAAGCGCCGAGTGCGCTCCTTCTTCGGCTGACGCAACAGCTCGGACGGCGCACCGCGCTCGACGATGACCCCCTCGTCGAAGAACAGCACCTCGTCGGCGACCTCGCGCGCGAAGCCGAGCTCGTGCGTGACGATCACCATCGTCCAGCCCTCGTTCGCGAGCTCGCGCAAGACGGTGAGCACCTCGCCCACGAGCTCGGGGTCGAGCGCGCTGGTCGGCTCGTCGAACAGCAGGAGCGCCGGCTGCAGGGCCAGCGCACGGACGATGCCCACACGCTGCTGTTGGCCGCCGGAGAGCTCGGACGGATACGCGTCGCGCTTCTCCGACAGCCCGACGCGGGCGAGCAGGGTCTCGGCACGAGCGACGGCCTCGGCGCGAGGGACGCCGTGCGCCTGGATCGGCCCCTCGACGACGTTCTGGAGGACGGTGAGATGAGGGAAGAGATTGTGATGCTGGAACACCATCGCCGAGCGATCGCGCAGACCGACACGGTCGGCCTTCGAGACCTTCCGCGAGAAGTCCACGACCGGACCCCCGTCGAACGCCACCACCCCGGCATCCGGGGTCTCGAGGCCGTTCAGGCAGCGCAGCACCGTGGTCTTGCCCGACCCGGAGGGACCGATCAGCACGAGCACGTCGCCGCGACGTACCTCGAGGTCGACGCCGTCGAGGACGCGATTGGTGCCGAAATTCTTCTGCAGTCCCGAGACGGCGAGCAGCGGAGCGGCGTCAGTGGGCGACATGGCGGTCCAGCCTCTTTTCCAGGGCGTTCTGGCCGAACGACAGCACGAGGCAGAACAGCCAGTAGATGAGCGCGGCCTCGAGATACACCGCCATGAACTCGTACGAGAAGGCCGCGATGGCCTGTGCCTGGCGGAACAGCTCGGTCACGAGGATGAGGGATGCCAGCGAGCTGTCCTTCACGAGCGAGATGAACGTGTTCGACAGCGGCGGCACCGAGACGCGAGCCGCCTGCGGAAGGATGATGCGGGTCAGCGTCTTGCGGGGAGAGAGCCCCACCGTGTGCGCCGCCTCCCACTGCCCGCGAGGAACCGACAGGATTGCCGCACGGATGACCTCTGCCGCGTACCCGCCGACGTTCAGCGAGAACGCGATGACGGCTGCGGGGAAGGGATCGATCGTCAGTCCCAGCGACGGCAGACCGTAGAAGATCACGAACAGCTGCACCAGCAGAGGCGTTCCGCGGATGATCGAGATGTAGAACCGGGCGACGCCCGACAGCAGCACGTTCCGCGACAGTCGCAACAGCGCCATCGCCAGCGCGATCACGAGACCGATCGCGAACGAGGCCAGGGACAGCGGGATCGTACCGGTGATCCCGGCCAGAACCATCGGCCAGAACGAATCGACGAGCAGGGTCCAGATGTCGTTCATGAGCCTCCTTCCTCACACGCGAGCGGATCATCCGCCCCCCACGTTAGAGCGGGGAGGCGGATGATCCGCGGGGGTTTACACCAGCTGGTTACTTCGTGACGTCGGCGCCGAAGTACTTGTCGCTGATCGAGGCGAGAGTTCCGTCGGCGCGGAGTTCGTCGAGAGCTCCGTCCACGGCATCCGCCAGCTTGTCCTGACCCTTCTTGAAAGCGAACGCGCTCTCGGAGGAGTCCTCCGTGGTCGCGGCGATCTTCAGGCCGGTGGGGCTGTTGGTCTTCTCGTAATCGAGGTAGGTGAGCTGGTCGTTGACCGTGGCGTCCACACGCCCCTGCTTGAGCAGGGCGACCGCCTGTGCCCAGCCCTCGACGGCCTCGACCTGGGCGCCGCTCGAGGTCGCGAGCTCGTACCAGTTGCTCGTGAGCGACTGGGCGGTGGTCTTGCCCGACAGGTCGGCGAAGCTCGAGATGGCGTTGTCGCTGTCGGTCGTCACGATGACGCCGCGAGAGACGGTGTACGGCGAGCTGAAGGCGTACTTCTCCTGGCGCTCGGGGTTGATCGAGACCTGGTTGGCGATGACGTCGAAGCGACCGGCATCCAGGCCCGCGAAGATGGCGTCCCACTGGGTCTCCTGGAACTTCACCTGCAGACCGAGCTTGTCGGCGACGGCCTTCGCGATCTCGACGTCGAATCCGGTGAGCTCGCCCGCGCCCTCGTGGTACGAGAAGGGGCGGTAGGTGCCCTCGGTCGCCACCGTCAGCGTGCCGCCCGAGACGAGGCCGAGGTCGGATCCCGCGTCGGGGTCGGCCGCGGTGGAGCCGCCGCTGCAGGCGGTCAGCGCGAGGGCGCTCAGGCCCAGGGTGGCGGCGAGGACGGTCAAACGGCGACGGGGCATAGCTGTTCCTGACATGGGTGAGGACGGTGGAGGAGATCGCCGAAGGCGACCGGGAGGGCACGCGGTGCAGGCGTACCCTCCAGCAGAACACGCGCGGGCACGTACGTCTTCCCGCATGACGCCGTATTGCACGATCGTGCACCCGCGACACGCCCCGGGAACGCGAAAGCCCCGCCGGCACGAGGTGCGGCGGGGCTTTCGGTGACGGATGTCAGACGATGACGTTGACGTCCAGCGGGATGCCGGGACCGAAGGTGGTCGAGACGGCGCCCTTCTGGATGTAACGACCCTTCGAGCTCGAGGGCTTGAGGCGGACGATCTCCTCGAGAGCGGCCTTGAGGTTCTCGTCGAGCTGCTCGGCCGAGAACGACGCCTTGCCGACGACGAAGTGCACGTTGGCGTGCTTGTCGACGCGGAACTCGATCTTTCCGCCCTTGATCTCCTCGACGGCCTTGGCCGGGTTGGGGGTCACGGTGCCGGTCTTGGGGTTCGGCATGAGGCCGCGGGGTCCGAGGACCTTACCGAGGCGACCGACCTGGCCCATGAGCTCGGGCGTCGAGACGGCGGCGTCGAACGACGTGTAGCCGGCCGCGACCTTCTCGATGAGCTCGGTGCCACCGACCTCGTCGGCGCCGGCGGCCAGAGCCGCCTCGGCCGCGGGGCCGTTGGCGAAGACGATGACGCGCGCGGTCTTACCCGTGCCGTGGGGGAGGATGACCGTGCCGCGGACCATCTGGTCTGCCTTACGGGGGTCGACCGAGAGCTTCAGCGCGACCTCGACGGTCGAGTCGAACTTCTTCGAGCCGGTCTCCTTCGCGAGGGCGACGGCCTCGGTCGGGGTGTAGAACGTGTCGGCCGCGATCTTCTCAGCTGCGGCGCGGAATGCCTTGGACTTGGTAGCCATTGTTATCTCCCTCAGTCCTCGACCGTGATGCCCATGGAACGGGCGGTGCCGGCGATGATCTTCGAGGCGGCCTCGATGTCGTTCGCGTTCAGGTCGGGCTGCTTCGTGGTGGCGATCTCGCGAACCTGGTCCTTGGTGAGCTTGCCCACCTTGACCGTGTGGGGCGTGGACGAACCCTTGGCCAGTCCAGCCGCCTTCTTGATGAGCTCCGCCGCCGGCGGGGTCTTCAGGATGAAGGTGAAGCTGCGGTCTTCGTAGACCGTGATCTCAACGGGGATGACGTTGCCGCGCTGGGCCTCGGTCGCCGCGTTGTAGGCCTTGCAGAACTCCATGATGTTGACGCCGTGCTGACCGAGCGCCGGACCGATCGGCGGTGCGGGGTTGGCCGCGCCTGCCTTGATCTGGAGCTTGATCAGGCCGGTCACCTTTTTCTTGGGTGCCATATCCTTTTCCTCTCTCGAGCGGGGGCCTCGCGGCTCCCTCTCTCCCGCACGCCCGGCGGTTCCGGGCAGCGGTCGTTGCGCACTGACGCACGCAACCTTGCCATTGTACGCGACGCCGGGCGTTTCGGCATCCGCGGCTCTTCCCGTCCTCGCCTCGCACCGCTCAACACCCTCCCCGCCCGAGCGGATCCGGCCTCGGCCCCCGCCGGCCTCCCCGCACCCGCCACGCCCGCGCACTCGCCTCCCGGCACGCAGAAACGCGATCCGCGCGCAGAAACACGATGACAGCGCGTTTCTGTGGGCTGCGAGCGTTTCTGCGAGCGGGTCGCCCGCCCGGGCCCGCTCCCCCTCGACCTGCGCGCCAACCTCCGCCCACGACCACCGCAAGCGGCAGCACCAGCACCGGTGGCAGCGCCAGCGCCAGCGCCAGCGCCAACGCCAACGCCAACGCCAACGCCAGCGCCAACGCCAGCGGCAGCACCAGCGGCAGCACCAGCGGCAGCACCAGCGGCAGCACCAGCGGCAGCACGGGCGGCAGCACCAGCACCGGTGGCAGCACCGGTGCCGGCACCACGCATAAACGCGATCCGCGCGCAGAAACACGATGACCGCGCGTTTCTGCGCGCCAACGGTGTTTATGCGCGTGCGTGACCCTGCGCCCGCACCCCGCGGCGATCACGGTGCCCCCGACCCCCGCACGGCCCCGCCTACACCGGGGTCGCACGGGGGTTGTCCACAGCTCGCACACATGCTGTCCGCGAACCTGGCACCCTCGCCGAATGGATGCCGTTCCCCGCGCGCTGCGCGCGTCACCGACTCCCTTGATGTTCACCTCGGACACGCCACGGCCCGGACCACCGCTCTGGCGCGACGAATCCCTGGTGCGCGTGCGAACCGGCATCTACGCCGTCCGCGCCGCGTGGGACGCACTACCACCGTGGGATCGCTATCTCGCCCGCGTCCACGCCTTCGCACTGACGCGACCGGATGCCGTCTTCTCGCACGAATCGGCTGCGGCGCTGCTCGGGCTCCCCATCTTCGGTCACCCCCGCACCATCCACATCTTCGACGCACGCCGCGCGAAGTCGGTCAGGTACGGCGACGTCACCGTACACACCAGCCTCGATACGCGTCCCACATGCACGGTCGTCGGCATCGGCCTCACCGCGGTCGAAGACGTGGTCATCGATCTCAGCCGTGCGCTGCCTCCCGCGTTCGGCGTCGCGGTCGCCGACGCGGCGTTACGAGCTTTCGGCCTCGAGAGCGAGCGGTTACTCGAGCGCGCTGCTCTGCAGCGCAACGCGTACGGAGCACGGCGCATGCGATGGGCGTTGACCCATGCCACGCCGCTGGCCGAGTCCCCGGCGGAGTCGATCAGCCGCGCGGTCATCGAGTGGTGCGGCTTTCCCTCGCCCGGGCTGCAGGTCGAGCACGACGTCGATGGACGGATATTCCGATCAGACTTCTGCTGGCCGGAGCAGAACATCATCGGCGAGTGCGACGGGTGGCTGAAGTACGGCGGGGAGGATCCCGTCGCAGCAGCCGAGGCAGTCCGTGCGGAGAAGCGACGCGAGGACGCGCTCCGCCGAAAGGGGTGGCAGATCGCTCGATGGGACTACCCAGGCGCAGTGGGGGTGACCGCGCTGCGAAACGCCCTGACGGCAGCGGGACTGCGACAGGTGCGCCGCGCCGAGGTGGCCGCGCTGGCGTCGGTGGGCAGGAATGTCCGCTCGAAGTGATCCGCGCAAACGCGATCCGCGCGCAGAAACGCGATGACCACGCGTTTCTGCGCGCGCAGAGCGTTTCTGCGTGGGAACCAGGGCTCCGCCCGCCCACCCGCCGAGGTGCCCGCGCCGGCACGGCACAGCGCAGCGCGGCACAGCGCAGCGCGGCACAGCGCAGCGCGGCAGGGAGCCGGAGACGGCGAACGCCCCGCCGGACCGAGCCGAGCGGGGCGTTCGCGAAGACGCGGGGGCGTCAGATCATCTTGGTGACCTGATCGAACGACAGCTCGACCGGGGTCTCGCGCTCGAAGAGCGACACGAGCACCGTGAGCTTGCCGCTCTCGGGCTTGATCTCGCTGATCGTGCCGGGCAGACCCGCGAACGAGCCTTCCTTGATGGTGATCGTCTCGCCGGTCTCGAAGTCGACCTCGGCGGGGATGACGCGAGCCGTGGTGGCCGAGCCCTTGGCGGCGGCGCCCTTGACGGGGGCGGCCTCCTTGACCTCGACGAGGCTCTTCAGCATGTTGAAGGCCTCTTCGAAGCGCAGCGGGGTCGGGTTGTGGGCGTTGCCCACGAAGCCGGTGACACCGGGGGTGTGGCGAACGACCGACCAGGTGTCTTCGTTGAGGTCCATGCGCACCAGCACGTAGCCGGGGATGCGCACGCGGTTGACCATCTTGCGCTGGCCGTTCTTGATCTCGACGACGTCCTCCATGGGGACCTCGACCTGGTAGATGTCGTCCTCGACCTCGAGCGTCGACTTGCGCTGCTCGATGTTGGCCTTCACCTTGCGCTCGAAACCGGCGTAGGAGTGGATGACGAACCACTTGCCGGGGAGCGAGCGCAGCTCGGCGCGGAACGTCTCGTAAGGGTCGGCGTCCTCGTCTGCCTCGACATCGGCGCCGTCGACATCGGTCGCGGCGTCGGCGGGCGACTCAGCGGCCTCGGCCTCGTCGACCTCGCTCGCGGCCGCGGAGACCTCGTCGACGAAGTCCTCGTCGAGGACGGGAGCGTCGGGCTCTCCGTTCACGTCGGGACCGTCGTAGGGGGTGACCTCGTCAGCGGCTTCGGCGGCCTCTTCCGCCTGCTCCTCCGCGAGGGAGTCGTTCAGGACCTCGGCGGCGGCCTCGGCCTCGCTGGTCTCGTCGATCTCGAGAGCGTCGTTCACGATCGCGTCCGCCTCCGGGTCGGTGATGTCGATGTCGCCGAGGTCGGCGTCGTCGGTGTCGGTCTCGTCATCGACGATGTGGACCGCGGTGTGCTCGGCCGAGTCGGAGGCACGCTCCTGAGACGCGAGCACGTTGCCCTCCTGGGCTTCGTCGTCCTCGCTGGACTGCTCAGCGGCCGTCGCCCAGTCGGCGTCGTCGACATATCTTTCAGACACTGTGATCTCTTCCGTTCAGAGGCGGCCGCTCGTGGGGCCGCGCGTCCGCCCAGACGCCGGTCAGGCGCCGGCGGTACCGGGGACGCCGAAGACGGCGGTGGTGATCCACACGAACAACACGTCGAGGCCGTAGACGATCGCCATCATGACGACGACGAACCCGAGGACGACGGCGGTGAACTTGAAGAGCTCCTGCCGCGTCGGCGTGACGACCTTGCGCAGTTCCGCGAAGACCTGACGAATGAACAGGGCGATCCGCGCGAAGAAGTTGAGCTTCTTCTCGCGGGGCGCGCCGCGCTCGGCGACGATCTCGCCCTTCGCCTCGTCCTGCGTCATCGAACCACCTAGGTCTGTGTCTGTGCCAGCGTGCGCTGTGCGCAGGGCGGACAGGAATCGAACCTGCAACCTGCGGTTTTGGAGACCGCTGCTCTGCCAATTGAGCTACCGCCCTAAGATCCCGCGGGATCCAGGATGCGAAATCGACGCGCTTCCGCCCGGAATTCCTCGAGGAGGGATGCCGCACGCCCGGGGGCATGGCGAAAGAATGCAGATTTCGACTGCACTGCAAGTGTACGGCATCGGGCGCACCGCCGACGAACGGAGCCCCCGTGCGGCCGTCGTCGAGGGCTCGTGGATAGGCTGGAGGACGGTCGCCATCCTGGCCCCCGACACATCGGCGACCGGCGAGAGTTCAGGAGCACCCCGATGAGTTCGCACGCGCCCGCCCAGCAGTTCCAGGTCGATCTGCGCGGCGTCATCGACCTGTTGAGCCGCCACATCTACTCCGGTCCCCGCGTGTTCCTGCGCGAGCTCCTGCAGAACGCCGTCGACGCGATCGCCGCCCGACGAGAGGTCGACGGCGGCGGCGGTCGCGTTCGGATCACCCCGATCAGCGCCTCGTCCGACGAGTTCGTCCTCCGCGACGACGGGGTGGGGCTGACGCCCGACGAGGTGGCCGACCTGCTCGGAACGGTGGGCCGCAGCTCCAAGCGCGACGTGTTCGATCTGCCGCGCTCCGACTTCCTCGGGCAGTTCGGCATCGGCATGCTCTCGTGCTTCATGGTGTGCGACGACATCGTCATCCGCTCCCGCAGTGCTCGCGGCACCGCGCCCGTGCAGTGGAGGGGGTACACGGACGGGACCTTCGAGGTCGGCCCGGGCCCCGAGGACACCCCGGTGGGCACGAGCGTGCACCTGCGCTCGCGCAGTGACAGCCGGGCGCTGCTGAGCACCGCCACCGTCGTCGAGCTCGCCGAGACCTTCGGGCGGTACCTCCCGATCTCGGTGAGCGTCGACCTTCCCGCCGGCGGCGAGACGACCATCACGGCGGCTCCCCCGTTCCTCGGCGATGACCGGGAGGAGCAGGCCGCCTACGGGCGCGAGCTGCTGGGCGCGGAACCGCTCGCGATCATCCCGCTCTCGGTCCCCGCCACTCAGACTCGCGGCCTGGCCTTCGTGCTGCCGTTCGCCCCGGCATCCACCGCTCGCCAGAGCACCCGGGTGTACCTGCAGCGCATGCTGCTCACCGAACGCGCCGACGACCTCCTGCCGGACTGGGCGTTCTTCGTTCGCGCGGTGGTCGACTCGGCGGGACTGCACCCCACGGCGAGCCGTGAGGCGCTCGTGGCGGACGACGCGCTCGAGCAGACCCGGACCGAGCTGGGGGATGCCATTCGCCGGTGGATCCTCGATCTCGCCCTCAGCGACCCCCTCCGCCTCGCGCAGGTCGTGAGCGTCCACGAAGTGGCGTTGAAGTCGCTGGTCCGACACGACGACGAACTGGCCCGGTTCATCGTGCCCTGGCTCTCGGTCGAGACGAACGTCGGGCGTCTTCGTATCGACGACCTCGTCGGGCGCTCCTCCCCCGTGCGGTTCACCGAGACCGTCGAGGCGTTCCGACAGGTCGCGAGCGTCGCATCGACCGGTTCGGTCCTCGTCAACGGCGGCTACCTGTACGACGACGAACTCATCCGACTGCTGCCCGAGGTGTTCCCGGACGTCCGCGTCGAAGCCGTCGACGTCGTGGACGAGATCGATCGCCTCGCCCCTGCCCCGTGGGACCAGCGCGCGCTCGCTCTCGCGCTCGAGGAGCGCGCTCGCGACGCCCTGGGCACCGTCGACGTGGTGACGCGCTCCTTCGAGCGCGCGGAAGCACCAGCACTGTTCGTCGCCGACCCCGACGTGCTGCGCGCGCTCGACCGCGGTCGCGCGCGCAGCGCGGGAGGCTCGCTGTGGGCGGGGGTCCTCGACCGTGCCGAGCGGGCCGGCGCGCGCGGGCGCGACCACGCGCAGGACCCGCCCGCCTCTCGTCTGTGCCTGAACTGGACGAACCCGACCGTGCAACGCCTCGCACACGCCCCGGAGGGGCGCGCCTTCACGGCGGGCGTGCAGCTGCTCTACGTCCAGGCGCTGCTCGCCGGCCACCACCCCCTCGGAGGCGGCGACCGGGCGCTGATGTCGTCGGCCCTGGCCGATCTGGTCGAACTCGCCGCCTCTTCTTCCGACCCCACGACGAAAGGACCCGCATGACCGCCGCCGCCGAGAGCATCCGTGCCCTGTTCGACGAGATCGACCGGACGCCGTGGGGCCCCCGGGAGCGAGCCCTCGTCGCCGAGGCGGTGGCCCGCGCGCAGGACAGCGGTGACGCGCGCCTCGAGTACGAAGCGCGCCTGCGACAGACCTCGAGCGCCAACATGATCGGCGACACCGATCTCATGCTCACGTCTTTCGCGTGGTGCCTCGCGCAGCACGACGCGGATCCCGAGCGCTTCCCCGCCGAGCTGGAGCCGGCCGGCGACCTGCTCTGGCAGTACAAGTGGATGGCCGGCGCCCTGCGCGGCTCGCCCGAGTTCTCGAGCGAGCAGATCGACGCCGTCCTCGATGACATGGAAGAGCACTACCACCGCGCCGGTGTGGGCATGAGCGGTGCGGTGATGGCGCGATTCGAGGACGCGTGGGCGGCCGGGCGCATCGACGAGGCCGCCGCGCTGCGCGAACGCCTCGAGGCGACACCGCGTGACGAGTACAGCCACTGCGACGCCTGCGTCCGCAGCCAGTTCGCCGGGTTCTTCGCCGAGACAGGTCGAGAGGACGAGGCCATCCGCCTGGTCGAGGAGATGGTCGAGGGCGGCTTCACCTGCGGAGAGGAGCCCGAGCGCGCTCTCGCTCTGGCCCTTCTCCCGCTGTTGCGGGCGGGCCGCCTCGATCAGGCCCGCGCGTTCCATCTGCGCAGCTACCGTCTGGCGAGGGAGAACCCCGACAACCTCACGATCATCGCCGACAACGTCGTGTTCTGCGCCCTGACCGGCAACGAGGCGCGCGCCCTGACCCTCGTCGAGAAGCACCTGCGGTGGCTGGCTCACGATGGCCTGAACGCCGAGGCGCATCAGGAGGCCTTGGCCGCTTTCGCGCTGGCTCTGGACGCCGTGACCCGCGCCGGCCACGGCGGCACCCCCGTACGAGGCTCGGATGCCGCGGAGCTCGCGCCGCTGCTCGATGGGCGCGGGCACATGCTGACGGCATCCGAGCTCGCCTCCCTGTGCTGGGCGCGCGCCGACGAGATCGCGGCGGCGTTCGATCGCCGCAACGGCACCGACGCGCACGCGCGCCGGCTGGAGCGCACGCGCGCGCTCGCGCAGGAGCACTACGACGTGCCGCTGTCGTCGTCGGGTTTCTCCGCTGCGGCCACCGTCCCTCGTGAGCGCAATCTCGCCGAACGCATCGAGCGCGCCCAGGTGCTCGCCGCCGTCGGCACCCCGAGCGCGATCGACGCCCTCGCGGATGTGCTCGACGACGCCGAGGCCGCCGATCGCGTGCCCCTGACCTTCGCGCTGTTGCGCGCGCTCGTCGCCGAGGACCGCCTCGACGACGCCGCAGCCGTGCTCACGGCGCGAGAAGAGGCTCTGCGCGCGATGGGGCGAGACGCCCGCGCCAGCATCGAGGCCGAGTTCGGCCTCGCCCTGTTCGGTGTCGACGACGACGCAGCGCACCGGGCTCTCGACGCCCACCCCGACGCCCCCGCCGATCTGACGGCCCACCTGTTGACGATCGTCGCCTACCGCCACCTCGTCGAACGGCGGCTCGACGAGGCCCTCGACGCGAGCCGTCGCGCCCGGGAGCTGTACGCGGCGGAGGGCGATGTCGAGCGGGCCCACGCTCTGGCACACCTCGAAGCGGACGTGCGGCGGGCGGCGGACGACCCGGAGGGCGCGCTCGAGTCGCTCGACGCGCTGCTGTCCGAGGACGCGGTCGCTCCCGGACGACGCGTGCGCCTGCTGATGGATCGGGCGACGATCCGCGACGCGCTGGGCGAGCCCCTTCAGGGAGCCGACGACGCCGACGAGGCTACGCGGCTGCTCCTGGCGTGGGACGCCGACGATCATGTCGTCGCGAGCGCGATGTCGCTGGGCGCGCAGCTCGCGGAACGCGCGGGCGAGAACGACCGGGCCGTCGCCGGCTACCGAGTCGCCCTGCAACGCCTCGAGGCGACCGGCGAGCCGACCACCGGACTGCTCTACGGTCTCGGCCGTGCCCTCGTGGCCGCCGGCGCGGCCCACGAGGCCATCGAGGTGATCGACGACGTGCTCGAACGGGAGACAGCGGCAAACGAGGCACCGGGATCACGAGCCATCACGGTGGGGCTGCTCGCGCGGGCCTTCGAACAGGCCGAGGAATGGGACAACGCCCTGCGTGCGTGGGAGATCACGGCCGACCTGCACGTCGAGGCCGGGGAACCGGCTCGCCGCGCATCGGCACTCGTGGCGCGCGCGCACCTGCTCGGCCGGCTCGGCGGCGGGGACGAAGCGGTCGACACTCTCACGACGGCGGTCGCGGCTGCTCGAACCGACCCCGACAACCGCGGCATGCTCGCCGACGCCCTCCATTCCCTCGCGCAGGCCAAGGCACATCGGGGGGACGACGACGCGATCGCAGTCCTCGACGAGGCGCTCGAGATCGGTCGGACCGACGAGGCGGAGTGGCTCGTGGCCGACCTCCTCGACACGCGCGCGCGGATCCTCGCCGGCACCGGGCGAACCGACGACGCCGTCGCGAATGCGCTCCAGGCCGCCGACGGGTTCCTCGCCGCCGGGGGCGTCCCGCAGGCGGGCGCGTCCGAACTCCTCGCTGCCCGGATCCTGCGGGATGCGGAGCGCACGGAGGAGGCCGCCGCGGTACTGCGCTCCGCTCACGAGCACGCCGCCGGCCAGGAGCAGCTGCGTCAGGCGATCGCCATCGACCTCGGCGACGCCCTCGAGGCGCTCGGCCGCCACGGCGAGGCGGCCGAGGTGCGCGGCACCCTGCCGAGCTGAC
>JAKOMY010000047.1 GCA_022702225.1 Microbacteriaceae bacterium
TGCATCTGCGAGCCCCCGGGTGTCAAGGCCCGTCGCGGGCTGACGAAGACGGTGGGACGGTGCCGTCATGCACTGGATCGCGACGCTGGGTTCGACCAGCGAAGAACTCGGCGGGTTCGATCATGGAGTCGAGATCGAGGCGCCGGACTGTTTCGACGCGCTCTCGGCGGCGATGCTGATCGCCGGTCCCGCGTGGACCGTCCTCAGCGTGCACCGGATCATGTCCGCCGCCGAGCAAAGAGGCCACTGATGGCGACCGCACGGGTGCGTCCGGGCGCGGCCTCGCCAGCGGCAGCAGTGCTGCCGCCCTCGAGGCGGCATCACCGCGAAAGAACGGTGACGGCGACGAACAGGATCCCGAAGGTTCCGTCGGGGGCCTCGACGACATGACCTATGACATGCACGCCGTCGGTGAGGACGTGGTGGCCCGGCCCTTTGACACGCCAGGCGGGTGCCGGGGTCACCTCGGGGCGAGGGGACAAGCGGGCGGACTTCATGATCCCGGCGACACCGGGGAGAAGCCGACGGAAGCGTGCGCGGTCTGCGTGACGACGTCGAGATCGACCCCCATCATCGAGGTGGCGGCCGTGCGCATCAGTTGATCCACGATGGCCGGTCGCAAAGCGACGCCATCTTGAGCATCGATGACGAATCGCAAAGCGATCGCGGGATGAAGCCAGACGTGAAGACGTGCGTCGTTCACCTCTCGCGGTATTCGCCATGATGCGAAGAACGCTTCGTTCCGCTTTAATTTCGCGACCGCGATGGCCTGCAGGTAGGCGAGGGAAACATCGGGAAGCGGCAGCGGTTCACGGATCGAACCGTAATAGAGAAGTCCCACAGCATGCCCCGATCTTCACTAGCGAGTGAGCCTGCCGGGGTCTGGGGCAACGTGCGTTCAGAGTATTGTCATGCCCGCGCGAGATCAAGAGCGGATTCTCCTGCATTGCAACGCGACCCGGTGACGAACGTCGCCGCAGAAGGGCCCTACAGTGGACAGTGGCGTCCCCTAGACCTAGGCCGCTGGGTTGTACCTAGGTCAGGAGCATCATGTTGGAATTCCCCGCTTTCACCTCCCTGTGCGACTGGTTCGTATCGAAGTTGCCGATACACCACGCGGCGATCTCCACCCTGGGGGACCCGTTCGAGCTGACCACCGTGGGGGCGAGCGACGCGATCGCTGCCGAGCTCGAGGGGATGCAGCTCGATCTCGGGGTGGGCCCCTGCTGGGAAGCGAAAGCGGCGGGGACACCGGTCTTGGTGCCTGACCTGAGGCAGGCGTCGACGCTGTCCTGGCCGGAGCTGCTGACGGTGGCCGAGTCCCGAGGAATTCGGGCCGCCTACGCCTTCCCGATGGCGTTGGGCGCGATCGACGTGGGCGTCGTAGACCTGTACGCAACGACCACGCATGCCTTGAGCCCGCACGACGTGGAGGAAGCGTGGGCGATGGCCGATGTCGCCGCGGTTCGCGTGGTGGACCAGGTTCTCAGCGAGTTGACGTCTCCTGCGGCCGAGGCCTCTCCGAGGAGATTCCTCCATCAGGCAACGGGGATGGTGATGGCACAACTCGGAGTACCGTCTGACGATGCGATGGTCGTGATTCGCGCTCACGCTTTCGCAGCGGGTATGTCCGTCCCCGACGTCGCGCAGGCCATCATCCGACGCGATATCGATTTTTCGGCGTAGTCCGACGTGAAGGAAAGTACATTGCCCCTATGACGGATGTATCGCGAGAGAAAGAGCTGGTCGAGACGTTCGTCGAACTCGCTGACACGATGGTCACCGGCTATGACGTCGTGGATCTTCTGCACCGGCTCGTGATCCGGTGCGCTCGCACCCTCGATGTGGCAGGCGTCGGCATCCTCATCCCGGATGCCGACGGGACCCTCGAAGTGGTCGCCTCCACCAGCGAACGCAGCCAGCTGATCAGCCTCCTCCAGCTGAGCGAGGATGAAGGGCCCTGCCTGGACGCGTACCGTCTGGGAGAGCCCATCACCGTCAGCGATATCGCCGGGATACGTGAACGCTGGCCAAGGTTCGCAGGTGCCGCCGGGGAGCTCGGATACCGGTGGATGCACGCCATCCCCCTGCGCCTGCGTGAGGACGTCATCGGCTCTCTGAATCTCTTCGGCGACCAGCCGGACGCGTTGACGGCCGATGATGCGTTGGCCGCTCGCGGCCTCGCCGATATCGCGACCATCGGAATCCTGCACGAGCGCGCATTCCGGGAGGCGGATCTCGCCCGCCAGCAGTTGCAACATGCCCTCAATAGTCGCGTGGTCATCGAGCAGGCGAAGGGAATTCTGTCCCACGTTCACGGCATAGATATGGATGCCGCGTTCTCACTGCTCCGAGAGCGCGCGAGAAACAGTCAGCAGAAGCTCTCCGATGTCGCGCGGCGCGTGGTCGAGGACGCGACCAGGGACCGTCGCGCGGGACGACACGTGAACGAGCAGACTCGCCGCCTCATAGAACAGCAGCAGGCATGGAATGACCAAGCGCTCTCCGAGGCACGTGAGAAGAAGTCGGACGACGCGACCGACAACTGACGGATCGCCTCCGCGTTCACCCTGACGGCCCCACTCAGCGTGATGCGGAGCCTCGTCCGCGTCGGCGCGTCGCCGACCGTCTCACCCGACGAGCCGGATCGGACGCGCCTCGGTCGGATGATCGTGTTCTCCCGTGTGACCGACTCTGGCCCTGCAGGAGAGCGAGCTGTCGCCGTCGACGTCGCACCGCAATGCATCCACCTGCGCTTCCGCCTCTTGCCATTGCTCGCGCAGGTCGACGGCGCGGGCGGCGGCGTTGCGCAGCTTCAACTCCGCCAGTTCCTGCTCGGCGAGCCGAGCTCGGTCGCGCGCGTCGATGTACAGTGCGAGCGCTTCGGTCGCGCGCTCGCAGGCGGATTCGAACTGCTCTGGGGTGACGGTGGGGTAATCGGCAGTCATCTTTCAACCTCCGGTAGCGGACTCGGACGCTCCCCATCGGTGCGGAGCAGCCTCGGGCTGATCTCCTCTCTGGGATGACGGCGTTGTTCCGAGCTCGACGTCGGCAC
>JAKOMY010000052.1 GCA_022702225.1 Microbacteriaceae bacterium
GCGCAGGGCGAGGCCGTCGGCGTCCAGGTCGATCGACTCGAGGGCGTCGTCGTCGGGCAGGCGGACCCACGACGGGTTCGCGCGCAGCTCGGCGATGCGCGCGGCGTCGTCGCCCTCGGCATCCGTCGCGCCCGAGGGGATCGTGCCCGCTCGAGCGGAGAGTCGCTCGAGGTGCGCGCGCACGGCGGGGTCGGTGATGGCGGGGTGAACGGGCACGGCTCTCCTGGGGCTCGGGCGGGTGATGAGCCGAGCGTAAGACCCAGGATGCCGACGACCCGGCGCGACCGCCCAAGCGTTACGCCGCGGAAACACGGGCGTCTTCGGCCGATGCACCCGCCGGGCGTACCGTGCGGCCAGGGCGACCCGACGCCCACGGGAGGAGCACCATGTCGCAGCGCGTGATCGTCACGGGAGGATCCGGCGGCATCGGCGCCGCGATCGTCGAACGATTCCTGACGGACGGCGCCCGGGTCGCGGTGCTCGATCGTCGTGCTCCGGCCGAGGCTACGGCATCCCTCTTCTTCTCTGTCGACCTGCGCGATCCCCTCGACACGCGGCGGGCGGTCGGCGAGGCGATCGCCGCGCTCGGCGGGGTCGACGTGCTCGTGAACTGCGCCGGGGTGTTCCAGCACGTGTCGCTGCTCGACATCACGGTCGACGACTGGAACCTCGTGCTCGACATCAACGCCCGAGCGACGCTCGTGACCATGCAGGCTGCGGTGCCCGCGATGCTCGAGGCGCGTTCCGGCGCGATCGTCAACATCGCGAGCATGGCCGCCAAACAGGGCGGCGGCGGCGAGGGGCATTACGCGGCATCGAAGGCCGCGGTCGTGGCGCTCACGCGCGCCGGAGCGCAGGAGTGGGGATGCCACGGCGTCACCGTCAACGCCGTCTGCCCCGGTTACGTGCTCACCGACATGGGCGCCGACACCCGCTCGGAAGCGGACGTGGCGGCGTGGAGCGCGAAATCGCCGCTCGGCCGCCTGGGTGTGCCGGAGGACGTCGCCGGGGTGACGCACTTCCTCGCATCGCCCGCGGGCGGGTACCTCACCGGCCAGGCGATCAACGTCACGGGCGGGATGATCATGCACTGAGGCCGCGGTGCGTCGCGGACCCGGCGTCGGGACGCGAAGGAGACGCCCGGTACAGCGTCTGCGCACGCAGAACGAGGGCGGTCCGCGCGTCGCACGGGCCGCCCTCGCCTGGGTGTCGTTACGCGCGGACCTTCGACCGCAGCGCACGCGCGGGTGCCGTCTTGGCGTGTGTGGCGTAGATGACGAGCCCGACGAAGGTGAGGCCACCGACGAGGTTGCCGAGCACGGTCGGGATCTCGTTCCAGATCAGGTAGTCGCCGATGGTGAAGTCACCACCGAGCATCAGGCCGATCGGGAACAGGAACATGTTGACCACCGAGTGCTCGAAGCCCATGTAGAAGAAGAGCATGATGGGCATCCACATCGCAATGACCTTGCCGGGGAGGCTGGTCGACATCATCGCGCCGACGACGCCGGTCGAGACCATCCAGTTGCAGAGGACCCCGCGGATGAACAGCGTGAGCATGCCCGCGATGCCGTGCTCGGCGTAGCCCACGGTGCGCCCCTCGCCGATGTGCCCGATCGCCTGTCCGACCTGATTGACCTCCGACGAGAACCCGAACGTGAAGACGATCGCCATCATCAGCGCGACGGTGATCGCCCCGGCGAAGTTGCCCAGGAAGACGAGCCCCCAGTTGCGCAGCACCCCGCCGAGGGTGACCCCGGGCCTGCGGTCCAGCCAGGCGAGCGGAACCAGCGTGAACACGCCGGTCAACAGGTCGAAGCCCAGCAGGTAGAGCATGACGAAGCCCACGGGAAAGAGCAGGGCGCCGATCAGCGGGGAGCCGGTCTGCACGCTGACGGTGACGGCGAAGACGGCGGCGAGCGCGAGGATCGCTCCGGCCATGTAGGCGCGGATGAGGGTGTCGCGGGCCGACAACGCCACCTTCGACTGACCGGCGTCGATCATCCGGACGGCGAAGTCCTTGGGGGCTACGTAGCTCATGATCGTCTCCTCTTCGCCGTCACCACTGGTACTTCAGGAACTTGCCGTCGATGACAATGCGCACCCGGTCGCCGTCGGGATCGCTGCGGCGGTCGATCTCGATATTGCAGTTGATCGCGCTCATGATGCCGTCGCCGAACTCCTCGTGGATCGCTTCCTTCAGCGCGGGGCCGTACACCCCGAGCAGCTCATAGAAGCGGTAGATCGTCGGGTCGGCGCGCAGCTCGTCGCCGCGCACGCGGTACGGCTGCTCCTGCAGCGTCGCGACCGTCTCGTCGTCGAGCGCGAGCAGCTCGCCCGCCCGGCCCGCGAGCTCGGCCGGCAGGGCATGCGAACCGAGCAGCGCTGCGATCGTCCACAGCAGGGGACGGTCGAGCGCTGCGGCGAGGTCTGCCCACGAGTGTTCGGACCGCGCGACGGCCTTTCGGACGGTGTCGGTCGCGTGGTCGCGACGTGCGTTCCACTCGGTCATGTCTGATCTCCTCGAGTCGTCGGATCGGGCGGGGGCCGATCGGCTGGTGAAGCCCACTGTCGGGGCCAGCGCCCGGCACCCCACAGGCTTTCCGCGCACGGCATCCGGCGATTCGCGCACGGCGAGCCAGGGTTCACACGGGCGAAACGATGCGGCAACAGGGGCGCGTCGCCACGGCGCTTACCGTGTTGCCATGGATGCGCTCACGGAGGGGATGCCGCACGACGCGACGTTCCTGTCGACCGTGCTGCGCGACGCCCCGCTCCCGCTCTGGGTGATCGATGCGCACGGGCGCGTAGAGCTCGCCAACGACGCCGCTATCCGCTTCCTCGGCCACCGGCCGGGCACCGACCTGCGGGGCGGAGCGAGCCACGACCTTCTGCACCGGCATCGCCCCGACGGCACCCCCTATCCGACGCACGAGTGCCCCATCATCCACGCGAGAAAGACCCTCGCCGCCTCGGAGTGGTTCGTCACGCAGTCGGGCGACGTGCGACCCGTCCGCTGGTCGACGCGGCCCCTGGCCGGCACCGACAGCGTGCTGCTGAGCTTCGCGGCGCTGAGCGGGGCACAGGGCGGGGTTCCTTCCGTTGCGGCCGCCCCCCGCCACACGCGCGAGCAGATCCGCGCGCGACTCCTCGACGAGATGAGGCGGTCGATCGCGGTGCGGATGACCGATCCGATGTTCTCGCCCACGACGCTCGCCGCCGACAACCACCTCTCCGTGCGTTCCGTGCAGGCGATCTTCGCCGAGGCGGGTACCTCACCCGCCGCCGAGATCCGGCGGCACCGGCTCGAGCACGCGCGCCTGCTGCTCACGCAGGGCGAGAGTGTGCAGTGGGCCTGTCACGCGTCGGGGTTCCAGGACGCCGACAGCTTCGCACGGGCCTACCGGCAGCATTTCGGCTTCGCGCCGAGTCGCACGCGCGAGCTCTAGGCCTCGAGAGCGGCTCCCCTCACCGCAGCCGCCGTGCCACCTCCGCCATCGCCTCGGCGAACGACTCCTCGGCGCCGTCGCGCCCGCCCGACAGGTTCACGCCGACGACGCCCGGCAGCGCGAGCATCTCTTCGGCGAGGGCGACGGCGAGGGCGATGCCCTCGGCGCGGGGGTCGCGCGCGGCGCGCACGCGCTCCAGGAACCCCTCCGGCAGCACCAGGGTGGTGAACGACTCCATCACCTCGGCGGAGGCGTGGTCGACGACCATCGGCACGCACGGGATGAACCGCACGCCCCCTCCCACTTCGTCGATGAATCGACGCACGGGCTCGGCCCCGCCGGCGTGGTTCACGAAGCAGACGTCGGCCCCGGCCCGCACCTTCTCGCGCAGTCGCGCGGCACGGCGGTCGACGGGCGGTGCCGCGGGAGACGCGGCGACCGAGACGACATGCCCCGAGGCGCGGGCGAGGGCCGCGGCTTCGGTGGAGTCGAGGTCGAAGACGGGGGCCGCATCGGGGCGATGCCCGGTGCGCGTGTGGTCGCCGGTGACGCAGTGCACGCCCGCCACCCCCTCCACGGCGAGGGCCGCGAGCTCCCCCTCGATCGCGACGCGGTTGCGGTCGCGCATGTTCAGCCCGGTCCATACGCGCAGTCCTCGTCGCTGCAGCAGGTGGGCGCGGTACGCGGGAGGGAACTGCACGCGCGCGCTTCCCGCGTCGCCGGCGAGGACGGCATCCACTTCTCCGACGAGAACCCCCGCGCACGCGTCGATCGACGAGACGCTGAGGGCTTTCGCGGGCAGGTCGGCCACGACCCAGGGTCGGGTGTCCAGGTCGGCGAGAGTCCGCTCGGCTGCTCCGGTGCGAGGCGCGGGCGGCGGGACGGCCACGCGGTCGATGCCGGACCAGGGCACCGTCCGCCGGGGCAGGAAGACGCACGCGTGCGCGGCGTCGATCTCGCACGAGCCGTCGAAGCCAACCCCGCCGCAGGGGCCGTACTGCATGCGCTTCGGGCACGCGTCGATAAGAGGCAGCACAGTCATGACCGGAGTGTAGGAAGCGCGTGTTTCGGCGAATGTTCATGGCGGCAACATCGCCGAAACGCGGGCTCCCTACGCTCGGGCCTACCCGCTGCAGCCCTCGGAGGTGGCCATG